>CAUJHL010000146.1 GCA_963204705.1 Pseudomonadota bacterium
TGATGAAAAAACCCGCCCGCCAGTCGTTACCATCATGGGTCACGTTGACCATGGTAAAACCTCTTTGCTCGACTACATCCGTCGCACCAAAGTGGCTGCAGGTGAAGCAGGTGGCATTACCCAGCACATCGGTGCCTACCATGTGGAAACGCCGAAAGGGGTGATCACCTTCCTTGATACCCCGGGGCACGCCGCATTTACCAACATGCGTGCCCGTGGCGCCAAAATTACCGACATCGTGGTGCTGGTCGTCGCGGCAGACGATGGCGTGATGCCGCAGACCGCCGAAGCCATTGACCATGCCAAGGCGGCAGGAACACCGCTGATTGTGGCCATCAATAAGATGGACAAGGAATCCGCCGACATCGACCGCGTTCTAAACGAGCTGGCTGTCAAAGGGGTGACGCCCGAACTGTGGGGTGGCGACACACCAACGGCCAAAGTGTCCGCCAAAACCGGTATGGGTGTCGATGAACTCCTGGATCTGATCAGCATTCAGGCTGAGCTGATGGAGCTGAAAGCCTCCGATGCTGGCGTGGCACAGGGTACGGTGATTGAAGCACGTCTCGACAAGGGCCGCGGAGCCGTGACCAGTGTGCTGGTACAAAAAGGCACCCTGAAAGTGGGTGACATGGTACTGGCCGGGGCATTCTATGGCCGTGTACGTGCAATGATCGATGAAAATGGCAAGTCCATCAAAACGGCTGGCCCATCGATTCCGGTCGAGATTCTTGGCTTGCCGGATGCACCGAATGCCGGTGATGAGGTTCTGGTCGTTTCCGACGAGAAAAAAGCCCGAGAAGTCGCTGAATTTCGCGCCAACCGGGAGCGCCAGCAAAAACTGGAACGCCAGTCCGGTATGCGTCTGGAAAACATTTTCGCCCAGATGGGCAAGCAGGAAGTGCCAACCGTCAATATCGTGCTGAAAACCGATGTTCGTGGTTCGCTGGAAGCCTTGACTGCCGCGCTGAACGATCTGTCGGTGGCCGATGTCCAGGTACGTATCGTCAGCTCTGGCGTCGGCGCGATCACCGAGTCTGACGTGACTCTGGCGGAATCGACCAATGCCGTGCTGCTGGGCTTTAACGTCCGTGCTGATAACGCCGCCCGCATGAAATGCCAGCAGGATGGCGTCGATCTGCGCTATTACAGCATCATCTATGAAATGATTGATGACGTAAAAGCCGCCATGAGTGGCATGCTAGCACCAGAACACCGCGAGAACATTCTTGGTATTGCCCAGGTGCGTCAGGTATTCCGCTCCAGCCGTTACGGTGCAGCCGCAGGCTGTATGGTGATGGAAGGTGTGATTCACCGTAATCGCCCGATCCGCGTGCTGCGTGATGGCGTGGTGGTATTCCAGGGTGAACTTGAATCCCTGCGCCGCCATAAGGACGATGTGAACGAAGTCCGCGCGGGCATCGAGTGTGGTCTGGCGGTTAAAGGCTACAACGACATTCGTGAGCTGGATCAGATCGAAGTCTACGAAGTGCAGCAAATCAAGCGTACCCTGTAACTCAGGGAGCGTGACGGAAAGAAACCCTCCTGTTCACTGGGAGGGTTTTTTTTCAGTGGATTTTCTCAGCGCTGTTTTTCTGCACTCTTTATCTGCATTGTTTCACCGTGCTTTCAGCCTATTGTTAATGTGCTTTCACTGTATTAGGGCGGGATACGTTCCGGCCATACCCAAGGGGGATGTCTCATGAATCAGCGTCTACGCCGTTTAAGCGATCAGGTTCAGCGTGAGCTGTCGGATTTGATCCGTATGGAACTCAAGGACCCGCGTCTGGGTGGCATGGTGACGATTTCGGGACTGAAAATCAGCCCTGATATGGGCTACGCCGATGTCTACGTGACGGTCATGGGCCGTGAGCTGGAGTCGGTGGACAGTGAGGCCGCGCAAAAAGAAACGTTAGGTGTCCTGAATGGCGCTGCGGGATTTCTACGGGCTGAGCTGGGTCGGCGTATTCAGACCCGCATGACCCCACGCCTGCGCTTTCATTATGATACGGTCGTTGCTCATGGCAATTACATGTCGGCATTGATTGCCAAGGCCGTGGCGGATTTGCCCGACACTCCTCCAGAAGCGGATGCTGACACTGCAAGTGGTACTTAGGGTGACTATTGCGCTTAGTCTCACTGTTTCTCTTGGTGTCACGGTTGCGTAGTTCAGCCATTGCGTTTTGCCTCGTGTTTTTAGCCTGCTGTACGACAAAGAGTTCTGGGAACCGTTATGGCACCTGATGAATTAGCTGTGGGGGCGACACCTCACCGCGCCAAAAAGAAAACGCCTCAGGTCAAGGTGCCACGGTTT
The DNA here is from genome assembly GCA_963204705.1 of Pseudomonadota bacterium. GTDB lineage: Bacteria > Pseudomonadota > Gammaproteobacteria > Pseudomonadales > Moraxellaceae > CAUJHL01. The sequence goes on from CAUJHL010000146.1 coordinate 2,315, forward strand.
CCCATTGACGGCGTCCTGCTGCTGAACAAGCCCATCGGCGTCAGCTCCAATGCCGCGCTGCAAAAAGTCCGCTGGCTTTACAAGGCGGAAAAGGGCGGTCATACCGGCGCGCTGGATCCACTGGCGACTGGGCTGCTGCCGATCTGTCTCGGGGAGTCCACCAAATTTTCCCATTACTTGCTGGATGCGGACAAAGCCTACATCACCACGGTACGTTTGGGGCAGACCACGACAACGGGAGATGCAGAAGGGGAGATCGTCGCTGAACAGCGCATTCCTGAACTGGATCGCGCTCCGCTGGAGGCGGTGCTGGGGCGCTTTAGGGGTGAGATTTCGCAAGTGCCTCCCATGTATTCCGCTCTGAAACGGGATGGCAAACCGCTGTATGAGCTGGCACGGCAAGGCATTGAGGTCGAGCGGGCTGCACGACCGGTGACGATCCACGCGCTCGACTTGCTGGACTTTGGTGCCGATTGGCTGAGGCTTGCGGTACGCTGTAGCAAGGGCACCTATATTCGCACGCTGGCGGAGGATATTGGCGCCGCGCTGGGCTGTGGGGCGCATGTGACCGCATTGCACCGGACGCAAACCGGTTTGTTTCAGCTGGATGAACGCGTGACGGTGGAGTATCTGGAAAGCCTCGATGAAGCAGGCCGTTTGGCGCTGCTGTTGCCGGTGTATGCGCCAGTAGCGGAAATGCGGCGGATACAGCTGGATCAGGGTGAGGACTTTTATTTTGCGCGTGGTCAGGCGGTGACGGTAGCGGAGCGGAGTGGTGATGCGCTGGCATTCCGTGGGGATATCTGCCTGGGGCTGGGCTGGGTCGATGATGAACGCCGCTTTCATCCTAAGCGGGTACTGGTGCCGCGCAAAATTTAAATTTTATTGATTGATTTTAATAACTTTTTAAAGAGCGGCTAGGTTCGGTAGGGCAATTCGTGATGAGTAGCGATTCCTAACCGCTTTCGTTATTCGCTATCCTAAGCCGCACCACGCGATCGGCGCAATAAAAGGACTATTCCTATGTTTACAGGCATCATTGAAGCCGTTGGCAGCGTGTACTCCCTGCAACAACAGGGCGGGGATGTGCGCCTTGGGATTCAGGCTGGCACGCTGCATATGGGCGACGTTAAACTGGGCGATTCGATCGCCACCAATGGCGTGTGTCTGACCGTGGTGGATTTCGGCAAAGACTGGTATGTGGCGGACGTATCACTGGAAACGCTGAATCGTTCGGCATTGTCCCACTGGAAACCGGGTACCCGGGTGAATCTTGAAAAAGCCCTGTTGCCCACAACTCGGCTGGGTGGGCATTTGGTCAGTGGCCATGTCGATGGCGTGGGACACATCGTCACCCAGCGCAATGATGGTCGCTCGCTGTATTTTGAAGTCGATGCTCCAGCCAGTCTCGCGCGTTATCTGGCAGAAAAAGGCTCAATTACCGTGGATGGCATCAGCCTGACCATTAACCAGCTGACGGGACACCGGATGAGCCTCAATCTGGTGCCGCATACGGCTCGCCACACCACCATCGGCGAGTGGCGGGTCGGTTCTGTGGTCAATCTGGAAGTCGATGTGCTGGCACGCTATCTGGAGCGGCTGTTGCTGGGTGATAAAGCAGCAGAAAGCTCGTCAAGCAGCTCTGCTTCCAGCATTGATATGGCCTTGCTGTCCCGTACCGGGTTTTTGAAGCGCTAGGGTCAGTATTTTCCGATCCATTCATCCACTCCCGTCAATCGGATTAGAGTAACGAAAGCGGCTAATCAAGCGCATAAGTGTGTAGGCCTAGAGCGGCTGCGCCAGCGCACACACCACCGCCAGATCACTGAAAAATCGCATACTGCGGGTGAGGGTATTATAGGCCTCCTGATCGGCTTTGACCGCCGGTAATTCGGCCAGATCCTGTGCCTGCGCGAAGGTCGTGCACGCAGGGGCCACCTGATCCGACAGCAAATAGGCATTGGCGGCCCCCACCAGCGCACTGGCTTGCAGGGCTGGACGATTCAGCGACTGATAGGCCTGAGCGGATTGAACGTACAAGGTGGCGGCTTGCTGGTAGTGTTCGGTGGTTGACGGTGGTGTGAGCTGATCCTGATAGCGCTTGGATTTATAGAGCTCCGCCAGACCAAAACTGGCTTTGGCAATACCCGCCGTATTTTGTGTCTGCTGGTATTCTTGCAGTACTGTGGTTAAGACTTTTTCGGCATCTTTTAGACGGGCCGATTGCGCTACGCCCAGCCCGAGTTGCAGCCGCTGATCGGTGCTCATGACGGGCGCTTGCTGGCAGGCCGTGAGAGCGGTAGTCACTGTGACGCACAGAAAGAGCCCAGTTCTTAGACGAGCCGGAGTGCCAGATTGGTGGTGCGGGTGATTCAGAAAGTGTCTTTGAAAGTAGCTTTGAACCGGGCTTTGAGACGGCAAAAGATTGTTCAGTTTGGCAGGCAGGGTAGATTTCATTATTTTTTTCCTGAAAAGCGGTAATGGACACGATTGCAAGGTTTGCCTGAACCGTATGGCTTAGCTGAACTGCATGGCTACCGTGGTGTCAAATCACAGGGCGGAACAGGGGTGATTGTGTCAGCTTAGCCTTTTCGCCAAACAGTCACCAGTTTCAACAAACAAGACCCTACAAAGTTTCCTATAACAGCACACGAACGATTGTTCGCCTATTTTCCGTCTCACAATGCTCTAGTCGCATTTTTCCGCCTGAAAGAGAGCTAGTCCGCTGTGACGTCGGCTTCATTGTCCAGTTCATCTTCTTCCGCCAAGCCAAGTTTTTTCAGCCGATAGCGCAAACTGCGAAAGGTCATGCCGAGTTTTCGGGCGGTAGCGGTGCGATTCCAGTGATTTTGATCCAGCGCCAAAATGATCAGCTCTCTTTCTGTTTGCTGCAGATAGCCTTCGAGGCCAGAACGCGGGAGCAATTTTTCCAATGGGATTTGCTGCTGCCGAATCACATCCAGATTCAGGGAAAGAGTGGTTTCCGGAGGAACAGACGTCAGGGCTAGCTCTGCTCGGGCGCTATACATCGCATTGGGGGGGACACGTGGAGATTTGTGGAGGGTTTGCTCAATATCCGGCGGAGTCGGGCCAGCAGGCGTGAACGCTTCGCCACGGTCTGCCGGAATGTCGGGGGTAGGCATCAATAAGGGAAAATCATTCTCAGGCACTACCGGCGCGGTACCCGCTCTGAAAGTCGGCGCTGAACCCTGTGGGAGCGGGGAAGGGTCGGTATTGGCCTGAATCCCCGCGGAGGCAGCGGACTCCAGCTGGAGGTGCTCAGGCCGAATTTCCTGGCCTTCGGATAAGGTCAGCGCACGCTCAAGGGTGTTTTGTAATTCGCGCACATTGCCCGGAAAGCCATAATGGCTCAGCACCCGAATGGCTTCTGGCGACACAGTGGGTGGGGGTGAAATGCCCCAGTCCGCACAGAGCCGGTTCAGGAAGGTATGGGCAAGCAGTACAATGTCCTCCCCGCGCTCGCGCAAGGGTGGCAAGACGACTTCGATCACGTTGATCCGATAAAACAAATCTTGCCGAAATCCGCCAGCCTGTACCTGTAATTGCAGGTTTTTATGAGTCGCACTCAGCAGGCGGATATCCACCGGAATTTCCGTCTGCATGCCGATGGGCCGGACTTTTTTCTCCTGAATGGCCCTCAGCAGTTTGACCTGCATCGGCAAGGGCAGATCAGCGACTTCATCCAGAAACAGCGTGCCGCCCTGTGCCGACTGAAACAAGCCCTGTTTGTCCTCGGTCGCTCCGGTAAAGCTGCCTTTCTTATGACCAAAAAATTCACTTTCCATCAGTTCGCTGGGGATCGCACCGCAGTTCACGGGAACAAAGGGCCCATTGCTGCGCGGCCCCAGCAAATGGATCAGACGGGCCACGACTTCTTTACCCGTGCCGGATTCGCCGCTGATGTAAACGGGTGCCTGTGAACGGGCCAGTTTGGCCAGGGTGGCGCGCAGAGCCTGCATGATCGGCGAGTGGCCAATGAGCAATTGTTCGCTGATCGGCGTTTGATGCGACTCGACCGGCTTGATGGTGTTGACTTTCAGGGCACTTTCGATCAATTCCCTCAGCCGTGGGATTTCAATGGGTTTACTGACAAAATCAAACGCCCCTGCCTTCAGGGCGGCAATCGCGGTATCCGTACTGCCGTAGGCGGTAATGACGGCGACGGGCAATTGGGGATAATTCTGCGCAATCTCTGCCACCAGCGTGAGACCGTTGCCATCGGGCAGGTTCATGTCTGTCAGGCAAACGTCAAAACGGCGTGCCGCCAGCTGTTTTCGCGCTTCTTTCAGCGTGCCGACCAGTTCGGTATCGATGCCCATGCGCAACAGGGTAAGCTGCATGAGTGTGCGCAGGTCTTCTTCATCATCAATGATCAGGGCAATGGGGTTGGCCACGTTGCTACGATTCCATCGTTGTTGTATCAATTAAGACAGTGGCGGGATGCCAAAAATGCCCGTCCGCGTGGATGATGCCCTGTTTGAGCGTTCAAAGGCAATCCGGAAGCAGGCTCCGGCAGCAATCGGAACAAAATTCAACTGCGCGCCATTGGCTTCACAAAAGGCCCGCGAGAGATAGAGTCCCAGCCCCGTTCCAGTGCTTTCCGTTGAAAAAAAAGGCTCAAACAACGAGTGCTGATGCTCCTGTGACACGCCGGGTCCCATATCAATGACATCCAGATAAGCCTGGCCTTCCGGAGAAGAGCTTGCCATCACCCTGACCTGGGGCTTGTCATGAATTTTGGCACTGTGATGCAGGCCGTTTTGAATCAGATTGGTCAGGACTTGCTTGAGCTGATCCGGGTCAAAATGTACGCGGATGCCCGGTTGTACATTCAGGGTAATGAACGCCATGTCCTCCGGAAGCACTTCCTGCAGTGCCGCGGGCAGCCATTGCGGCAAATAGAGAAATTCCGGGGTACTGCGCTCCCCGCGCGAGAGCTGAAGCACATCCTCAATGATGCGATTTACCCGCCGCGTTTGCTTGCGAATCATGGTCACCAGAATCTGATCATGGCTGGCCACCATACTGTCATTCCGTAATTCCGCTGCCTGTCTGATCGCAGCCAGCGGATTGCGGATTTCATGGGCAATGCTGGCCGTAAGCCTGCCCAAAGAGGCGAGTTTGAGCTGCTGGGCTTGCTGATTGACCCGTGCCAGTCCGTCCAGCATCACTAACATCGTACGTTCCGGGTTGGCCGTGTCCATGGGTAAGAACTGTAGGCCGAGCCCCTGATTAAATTTCTCAGACGGTGGCAGCAGGGTTTCGTAGTCGCCGGTAGCCCATGCCACATTGGCTGCATCGGTGAGCTGCGAGGACAGCACGGCAAGACTGAGGCCGGTACGGATACGGGGCAGGCGCAACAGTTGCTGGGCGGCCTCATTCATCATCAGGATGCGCAAATGCTGGTCGATCACCAGCACACCCTTGTTCATCCGTTCAATGATATTTCGATTGATTTCCTGAAGCTGGGCTACTTGGCTGGCGCGCTCAATCGCCAGATTTTCCAATACCTTCAGGCGGCGTATGCCTAATTGCCCAAAGAAATACACCCCCAAAAAGCTAATGGCGAGCAAGACTGCCCCGCTAACGCCTCGCAGGTCAGCCGTTTTGACCAAAGTGAAATAAAACTGTTGATAAATAACGGCGATCATGGCGGCCAGGGTGACGCCTAGTGCGCGTCCGGTCGGCAGCAGGATATTTGCCGCCATGACCACCACCAGATACAGCATCGACATCTGAAGGTTGGGGCCGCCATTGGCATACAGCAGCAGCGAGAGGCACACCACATCTGACAATAAAATGATGGAAATTTGCAGGGTGAGCCAAACGGGAAATTTGCGCAGCAGGAAAAAATTGGCCAGGGTTAGCACGCAATACACAGACAGCGTGCCGAGGTAGAGATACGGATCATCCCCGCCGACGATTGGGTGATCGACGGTCACCAAAAAAATGGCCAGCAGAAAGAAAGACAAAGCCACCCGATACAGGCCATAGATACGGGTCAGGCGGATGATGACTTCGCTGGTGGGCGCCAGCGGGTGTGAAGAAAACAGACTCAGCATACGGTGGCTATCCCTCGATGCCTATTCCTCGGCGGCTATCCCTCACTGCCTATCCCTGCAGTAACACTAACCGATGTCTATCCGATGTCTGTGTGTGCTCAGGGTTTGATCAGGCCATAGCGCATGGCGAGGTGGGTCAGTTTGACGTCACTGTCGAGGTTCAGCTTTTCAAAAATACGATAGCGGTAGGTATTGACGGTTTTCACACTGACAAACAGGCGGTCGGCAATTTCCTGCGCACTGACGCAATTGACCACCATCATGGCGACTTGCATTTCACGTTCTGAAAGCTGGTCAAAGGGGGATTGGTGATGGTCGCCCAGATAGCTGGCAGCCAGTTGCTCAGCAATATCGGCGCTGAAATACTTTCCGCCCTGAATGACTTTGCGAATGGCCTTGACCATTTCTTCCAGCGGCGCGCCCTTGGTAATGTAGCCACTGGCTCCCGCTTTGAGCAGCAGGGAAGGGTAAGGCTCTTCCGCCAGTCCGCTGACTGCAAGCACTTTCAGTCGCGGGCTATTCTGGATCAATCGCCGGGTCGTTTCGACACCACCAATGCCCGGCATGTTGACATCCAGTAACACCACTTCAGGATCAAGTCGGCGTGCCATCTCAATGGCAGCCTCGCCGGAATCTGCTTGTCCGACAATGTCAACATCGACCGTATCCGCAAGCATTCTGCAAATACCTGTGCGGACAAGTTCGTGATCGTCTACAACCAAAACACGCGTCAATTCTTTCTCCAGGCTAACCACTGGCATGAATCCCTGCCACTCATGCCCCGCCTGCACTCCGGCACGCTGTTAAGCAGCCAGTGTACCCCGGTAGCGTTGGATTGTCAGGCAAACAGGGGAAAATTTTTAGCAAAAAAACGGACTCTAGTGCTTGCAGATTACCAATAATTGCCGCATATCTTGAGTATACCCCGATGAGAAATTTACTTCGATTCGGGAGAGTGCTGGAAACGCTCATGCAGAGTATCCACGACTCAGTTCGGGAAAGGTGGTAGGGGTATTGAAACCCTGAAACGAACTGTTGCAAACTCTCCGACGATAAAGTCGGCTTTCGTGGTGTGTTTGGTCACATCCAGTATACTTGCGCCACCAAAAATAGCCTCAATGCCTTCACCACATGGGTCTGGGCTGTCAGGCCGTTTTTATCGGGCCGTTCTATCAGGGAGTTTGTCATGTCCAGGGTTTTTTCTTTGCCTTCTTTTTTGCAGAACGTTGCCAGCCATGAGCAGGCATCTGTCCCCACTGCAAATCGGCGTTTGTCCCAAACCCCGGCTGTGAGGAATTCCCGTTTTCAGCGTTCCGCCTTTGCCTTGGTGATGTCAGGGCTGTTGGGCTGTATGGCGATGCCGATGATGGCACAGGCTCAGCTGATTCAGGAGCAAAAAACCCGGGTAGGTGTTTCCCCAGCTTCAACCAGTGCTGACTTTCAGGCACGCCAGCTGATGCGCGGTGATGATGAAGCCATGGATGAGGGCGACGTCACCACGCTGCCCAGTCGCTCTGGTTCGGTCACCCGCTTTGAAAATGGCTCTGCAGTAACTCGTGTCATCGGTGGCACAAATGGTTATGATTCTGCCTCGGAAGCCTTGCCAGTCGTTAATCTGACCCAGCGGGATCTGACGGCGAATGCGGCCATCGTGATGGATGCTGTCAACGGAAATGTCCTGTTCGATAAAAAGGCCGACACCACTGTCCCCATCGCATCCATCACCAAATTAATGACGGCGATGGTAACAGCAGACGCCCGACTGGACATGAACGAACAAATTGTTCTGGAAGCATCGGATTTTGAAGGCCCTAAACGTGCCAGTTCGACTCTGCGGGTAGGCGATACCCTCAATCGGGCCGAAGTGCTGCTACTCGCGCTCATGAAGTCTGAAAATCCAGCAGCAAAAGCCCTGTCCCGAACCTATCCGGGAGGATTTTCCGCTTTCGTTAAAGCCATGAACAGCAAGGCTCGTGCGCTGGGGATGAAATCGGCTTTCTTTGGTGATCCTACTGGCCTGGATAGCCGTAATTCTGCTACTCCGCTTGATCTGGCGAAAATGGTACGTGCTGCCTATGAATATGGTGTGATCCGTCAGTTCTCCACCACGCAAGCCTATGATTTTAATCTGGGCAATCGGGTGCTGCACGCCAAAAATACCAATGCGCTGGTACGCGAAGGCTTTTGGGACATTGGCCTGTCTAAAACCGGTTATATCAATGAAGCAGGACGCTGTGTGGTGATGCAGGCGAAGGTCAATCAGCACCCGGCCTATATTGTGCTTATGGGAGCCAATACTTCGCAGAGCCGATCCGGGGATGCCACCCGTATTCTGAGCTGGCTGCAGAACAAGTTTTCTCGTTGATTCAACTGTCTATGAATAACAGCCTGAACATGGGATTGCTTTAACCCTTGTCAAAGCAATCTCGACATAGGGCAATCCCGACAGGCTCACGGTGAGTGTGATCTGCCCGTCGGGCGTGTTCAGGCCATCCGACCCTAGGAAGGGGTGTGTGTCGGATTTGAGCTGATTGCAGTGCGTTCTGAAGGTCCCGGACTGCCCTGTAGCATGTGCTGCATTTCTTGATAAAGCCATTCCCGTAATGCCTTTCGGGCAGGCTCCAATGCCTGTTCAATCAGATCGTCCGCTTCACGCAAAAAGCGTTTGCGCAATTCCGCAGCCACCACTTCTTTTGCTGCAGATGCAGAGGCTTGGGACTGGTGCTGGGCTAATTGACGGCGAATCAGCTGAGGATCAGGCTGAGCCACGGCAGGCCGGCGGATTTGCTCCTGTTGCCAGGCAGAGAGGTCTGCCTCCTTATCCAGCATGCCGCACAGGCGCTGCAGCTCTTCCACAATATACTGCCGATAGTGATCCGGTGCCGCTAGCCAGCGCTGGGGAAAATCGCGGCCTAAATCCATTGCCATAACCCTGCTTCCTTAGATTGCTTCATCAACATGAATAGTCACAAAACGAATGATGCTTGCGCTCTTTTTCCCCTAAAAAAATGAGAAACGAAAAGCGCGAAATCGATACCGAGTATAGCCATTTTTGACGGATCACAGTACGGCGGCTGACGAGAAACTGTGCGATTAACGCTGCCTTGTAGACTCAGGAGCGCTTGATGGGATAGACCAAAGGCTTTCGACCTGCTGCGCTGTACTCGGCAAAGTGTGTTCGTCCGAGCTGTTTGCTCTCGTGGGTGGGGGCAACGATTTCGAGAATTTTTCCCGGCCAGTGCGCGATGGATTTGCCGCTCAGGTTTAACAGGGGCGACCCCAGAACCGTAGCTTCCAGACTGACCAGCAACCGGATAGGATCGGTGCGTGTTTCGCCATGTGGCAGAAACCCTGTCGGATCCGCTTCCCACAATGCTGTGTCCAGAGCAGCAAGCATTTCTGCGCTGCCACAGAGGATTTGCAGTACGGGTTGCGGTGTGGTGGGGTGCCAGTCTTTCAATGCCTTGCGGCACAGCCGGTGCAGGGTTTTGCTGACTTCAGGGTGGAGCCCTGCCGTAATGGTCGTTGGGGTCAAAGGATTTGGGGCAGAGGCTGAGTCACTAGACGTGCTGGGCGGTGTCTCTCCGTCCAGCACGTAATACACGATGTCAGGCAAAGGCTGGCTCATGCTGCAGAAGCAGGTGAGCTAATCGCTTGCTGGCGCAGGAACTGCATGAGCAGCGGAACGGGTCGGCCAGTTGCGCCTTTATTGGCACCGGAGATGTGCGAGGTTCCTGCAATATCCAGATGCGCCCAGCGATAGCCCTTGGTAAAGCGTGCCAGAAAACAGGCCGCCGTCACCGAACCCGCCGTTGGCCCACCGATGTTACCGATATCGGCGACAGGGGAATCGAGCAGTTCCTGATAATCTTCCCAGACAGGCATGCGCCAGACCCGATCATGGATGTGCTGGCCGGCATCTATCAGCTCCTGAGCCAGCGCATCGTCCGGGCTAAACAGACCTGACACCACTTTGCCCAGTGCCACAATGCACGCGCCGGTGAGCGTAGCAATATCAATGATCAGCCGGGGCTCGTAGCGCTGAATATAGGTGAGGGTATCGCACAGCACCAGCCGCCCCTCAGCGTCGGTATTCAGGATTTCAATAGTCTGGCCACTCATGGAAGTGACAATATCGCCCGGGCGGGTCGCATGGCCGGAAGGCATGTTTTCAGCACAGGCAAGCGCACCAACGACCCGAATGGGCAGCTTGGCGGCGCACAGGCTTTGCATCACGCCCATCACCGACGCCGCGCCAGACATGTCAAATTTCATTTCATCCATGCCAGCGGCAGGCTTGATGGAAATACCACCCGTATCAAAGGTGATGCCTTTGCCCACCAGCACATAGGGTGCTGCGTCAGGGGCGCCGTCACCGTTGTATTCAATCAGGATCAGGCGTCCCGGCCGCTCTGACCCTTGTGCAACGGCCAGAAAGGAGTGCATGCCCAGCTCGGCCATTTCTGCCGGTGTCAGTATGGTGACCTTCAGTTCAGGGTGGTGGCTGGCCAGTTCCAGCGCCTGTTCTGCCATGTATTCAGGATGGCAGATATTGGCGGGCTGATTCGCCAGATTGCGTGCGAGGGACTGACCCCGGTGGATGGCACTGACAAAGGCAAGCTGCTGTTGTTCCGCTTCACTTGCATCGGGCAAATAGAGGCTCATGCCTTTGATTTTGTGCTCGGGTTTTTTGGATTTGTAGAGCAGAAAATTATAGGCTGCATTGGATAAAGCGAGGGCAAACGGCTCCAGCAAAGCGGTTGGCAGGTTGCCAGCATGGACTAGCGCATAGTCGGCGCGTGCGGTGAGTGATTTGTAGAGTGTCGTGGCAACGGTCTGTGACTGCGCAGCTGTCATCTCGGCCTTGTTGCCCAGACCGACCAGCAAGACCTGCTGAAAGCCAAAATCCGAGAGCTGGTGAACCGGTAGCAGCTCGCCGACCTTGGCATTGAATCCGGAACGCTCAATCAGCGGTTTCAGTTGCGCCTGCACGGCTTCTGGAAATTCTGCAGGAAACTCAAGGGGCTTCTGTGCATCCATCAGTAGCACGAGGACATCCTGATCATCAAGGACGGGGCTAAACGCTTGGTGCAGGGTAATATTCATTGGAGTGATCCAGCAGACATTCAACGGGAATAGGGCCAATAAGGCCAAACGATGGCTTGAGCCTAGTGCAGGTCTTGCGGCGCTGCAAGTGGCTTTTGTTGATCATGTCAATTCCGCTTTTAAGCGGCAGTGACGAGCTCCCATCGGGCAAGGGGAAATTTGACCGCGAATCCGCTACACTGCCTATTGATGCGACTGGATTGTTCAGGAAGTGCTAATTCGTGATTTTAAGGCGTTATCTGATCCGTGAAGTGCTGGGTTCGACCCTGGCCGTGACAGGCTTATTGACGTTCATCATGATTGGTGGCCGGCTGATCCGCTATTTTGGTGTCGCAGCCCAGGGCAAAATGGATGTCAGCGTGCTATTTCTGGTGGTGGCCTACCGCTTGCCGGATTTTCTGACGCTCATCCTGCCGCTTGGTTTTTTTATTGGTCTGATGCTGGTGTTTGGGCGTCTCTACGTTGATCATGAAATGGCGGTGTTAAATGGTAGTGGGGTCAGTCATGGTCAGCTTGCCCGACTGTTAACGCCCATTGTGGCGGTGTTGATCGCTTTTCAGGCGGCACTAACGCTGTATTTGGCACCGTGGGGTAATCGCCAGTTTGACAATCTCCTGATGGCGCAGGCCGTTCGCGGCGGTTTTGATCTGGTCAAGCCAGGTGAATTTGTGTCCAGTGGTCAGTACACGATCTATGCCAGTTCGTTTACCCCTGACCACAAGGACTTGCAGGATATCTTTTTTTACCAGCGTGCCAGCAAGGCCGATAAACCCGATGTCATGATTCTGGCCAAACGGGCACGCCGCATCGTCGATCCCGAAGGCAAGTCCAGTATTGTTGACCTCCAGCAGGGTCGGCGCTATGAAATTCGGCCGGGTATGGCGCGCTACAGCCAGTCAGAGTTTGACTATTATCGTTTGCGCATCACGCATGATGCGGTGGATGAAGTGCAAAACAGCCGCCTGGAAGTCGTTTCGACGGCCCGTTTACGTCAGCGCTGGGCGGAAGCTCCAGTTCGCGCGGAATTGGGCTGGCGGGTCAGTATGCCGCTGGTACTGGCTGTGGCCGTGCTGTTAACCATTCCCTTATCCCGCGTGAATCCCCGGCAAGGGCGCTACTTACGGCTATTTCCGGCCATTTTGCTGTTTGCTTCCTGCGTGATTGCCCTGATGGCCGTCAAGACTCGCATCAGTAAGGAAAAACTCGATAGTGCTGCCTATGCCATGGTGTTACTGGCTTACGCAGGATTTGCCCTGTTCCTGATCTATAAGGACCAGCTACTGCTCTGGGTTTCTAGCAGGCGTGCGGGAGTAGCGAAATGAAGTTATTTCGATACGTTGCCGTCACAACGGGTCTGGCGATGCTGGGCGCGCTGGGGTTGCTGTGGTTTTTAAAGGCATTGTTTGCCTATCTGGCCGAACTCGGTGATTTGCATGAACACTATCAGGCGCTGGATGCGCTTGCCTATGTTCTGTGGCAGGCGCCCTCGGATGTGTTGACGGTATTGCCGATTGCGGCTTTGCTGGGGGCCGTGGTTGGGCTTGGAGGATTGGCTTCTACCAGTGAGCTGATCGTCATGCGTGCTGCGGGTGTCAGCCTGTGGCGAATTTTGGCCTGGACGATGGTTCCAGCGTTGGGTGCCATGGTGCTGGGCATGGTCACTCAGGAATATGTAGCACCGTGGGCCAATCTGAAAGCGGAGCAAATTCAAAGCGTCCGCAGTGCTGTGGCGCTGGGAGAAGTGCGCGGATACTGGCTAAAGGAAGGCAATCGCATGGTCTACATTGATTATGCCAATGCCAATGGCGAGCTGGGCAGTACCCAGTGGCTTGAGTTCGACAGCACAGAGCATTTGACCCAAACGGCGGTGGCCAAAACGGGCACCTATCATGCTGCCACCGCTACCTGGAACCTGAGCCAGATTCAAACGGCACAGATAGACCAGCAAACGGGCAAAGCTACCCCAGCCAAACAGGACAGCCTGCCGCTAACACTGGAGCTGGAACCCCAGTTTGTCCGCCTGGTAACACTGCCACCGGAGACCGTTGCGCCTTCTGAACTCATTCGCTACACCCATTACCTGAGCCAGCAGGGACATGTCCCGATGAAATACCGGCTCGCCCTGTGGAATCAATTCACCGCGCCACTGACGGTGATGGTGATGGTGATGCTGGCGTGCTCCTTTGTGTTTGGGCCATTGCGCCAGCAATCGCTGGGGTTACGGATTGTCATGGCACTGCTGGTGGGTCTGGGTTTTAGTTATATTCATGATTTTATGGGCTATGCCAGTCTGGTCTACAGCGTATCGCCGGGGTGGTTTGTGCTGTTGCCAATCCTGTTGGCAGCAACAGTTGGAGTCGTGTTGATTCGTCGAGCCCGTTAATCCTGCTGGCTCGAATTGGGATTGGGAGTAGGGCTGGGACGGTTTTGCCCGATGAACGGTTTGTTCAATCGATGGTGACCAATGTATTACAGACGCATGGATGCACAAGATGCTTTATTCTGCGACTCCTGCCATACTCGAATACAGCAATAAGGGACCCTTGGGGATGATTTCACCATGCTGACATGGACTTCTGCTGCCGTCACGGATGTCGGCACACGTCGTAAAATCAACGAAGATTCCATGCTCGAATTGCCCCGAATGGGCCTGTGGGTCGTTGCCGATGGTATGGGAGGACATGCTGCCGGAGACTACGCCAGCCAGAAAATAACCACCGATTTCAAAACCCTTGAGATTCGCAATCGCCCGCTTCCGGATATCATTGACGACATGGAAGATCGTCTGCTGGCGATTAATCAGCATCTGTTGACCTATGCCCGTGAGCGTAATGTGCCAGTGGTGGGTAGCACCATGGTGGCCCTGTTGCTGACAGAACGGGTAGGGGTGTGCATGTGGATTGGTGATTCCCGGCTCTATCGCTGCCATGAACAGCAAATCAGCCGTATCTCCTCCGATCATTCACTGGTACAGGCCATGGTGGATCAGGGGACACTGCGGGAGGACGAGGCTCAGGATCATCCTTCGCGCAACGTGATTACCCGTGCGGTGGGTGCGGATCTGCACATTTATCCAGAAATTCGTGTGTTTAAACCCGCACCGGGCGACGGTTTCTTGTTGTGTACGGATGGCCTCTATGGTGAAGTACACGAAATGGACATTCTGGATTTGATTATTGGCCTGAATGCCAAGGATGCTGCTGAGTCCCTGCTGGATGTTGCCCTGCATGATGGGGCGGATGACAACGTGACCCTGATTGTGATCAAGATTCGGGATTAAGATTCAGAATGGATGGGTGTCCTTGGCCTGCAACTGGTTCAGCAAGCGGTTCATAAGCTAGACAAACCATGGAATACTCAACTGAAGAAACTGCCTGCAGCATTGACATAAGACATCCACATGATCAGTCCACAAGATACGCCCATAAGATCAATCTGCACACAGTCAGGCATGAATGAAAGAGTGAAACAGACCGGTGAGTAATATTCGAAGTTTGACCCAGTTCGAGCAGGCCAACGCCCGACTGAAACTGCTGGCAAAGCAGTGGTACGACGGCAAAATTGATCGCGACGCCTACCGGGCTGAGCGACGGGAAATACTGTTGTTTTTATCGGGTGAACAGATTCCAGAAAAAGAACAAAGCCCTGAGCCACTGACGCTCGAGGCGTTTGAAGAACAAAAAAAGGCCACCACCAAACGCTGGTGGCAATTCTGAGCGCTTGATTACCTAAGAACAGTTCGCCGGAATGGGCTTACGGTTAGCGCTCAGCCATGGTGATCGTGTACGTCTTGCCCTGCTTGAGTTTATGGGCGTTCCCAAACACTTCCTTAAACGTGCGCTGCATGAATTCGCGCAGACCATTGATGGTCACCACATAAAATCGGCCGCCGCTATTCATGGCATTCCACGCATCCAGCAGATACAGATAATGCTGCTCCTTGCTGGCTTTTGCCGGCAAATTTGACAGCACCAGATCGAAACGACGGGCGGCGTCCACCTGCTGAAATCCATTGGACAGCTGTACTTGGGTATTGTTGAGGCCATTGGCTTCGCAATTTTTCCGTGCGTAGTCCACGGCGACAAAATCCTTGTCGATTAACAGGTGTTGCCCATCCGGACATTCCCGCGCTGCCGTCATGCCGAGTACGCCATAGCCGCATCCCAGATCAATCGAAGACAGCGTGCGGTGAAATTCCACATGATCGAGCAGCATCAGTGAACCTTCATCCAGTTGCTCTGGAGAAAACACACCCCAGGTTGACCGAAACTCAAAGGGCTTGCCCAATACAGGTTCGGTAAACTGAATATCCTGTCGCCAGCGCTGATGGAGGGCGGCAAGTTCGGTGCGATTCATGAAAACCTCAGAAATAACAAAGCAATAAAAGCCAGGTGAACACGTTGATAAACTGAACAATCAGCACAACAAGGCAGTGGATGGACGCCTGATGATAGTTCAGGCAGGTTTTGCTCCCAGATTTGGCACAGCCTAATGAAGCAAATCACCGTTTAAAGAATCGCAGTGTAGCAAATCCCAGTATCGCAAGTCGCCGTGTCGCAAGTCCCAGGGATGGGTCTAACGGTTTGGCAATACTCCGGCAAGCAAATCCTCAAATTTGACTGTGTATAACAGGCTTATCGGATACGAACTGCCGTAACGAGCCGGGCAGTTGCCACCCAGTTGCTAGCCGTAGTTGCCTGTCGTATCGAGCTGCAATTTTTGACCCTGATGCTTCCGAGGAGCACACCATGAAATTTTTGACCGCAATCACCGCTACCACTCTTCTGACGGTGGGCACTGCTGCCATGGCCTGCCCAGCGGGCACTTCGCTGGTTGGCGGTACTGGCCCTAACCATAAAGGCGGTAACTGCGTCGCCGTCCATCTGAAGAAAAAAGCCCCTGCTGCTGCCGTTGCTAAAAAAGATGCGGGCAAAGTGGCTGAAGCTGCGAAATCTTCCACTCCTGCCACTCCAGCAAAATCAGTCACTCCAGCTGCACTGGCCCAAGCCGCTACTGCCGCTCCAACGCCTGCCGTTAAAGCCACCCCAGCAACACCGGCTATTCTAGCCGTCAAATCAACTGGCGCAAGCAAGCCCCTTGCATCTACAGCTGCTCCATCCAAATCAGCCAAGCCAGCCATGGCACCCGGTATGAACATGGGCGCCAAGCCAATGACACACACACTTCCAGCCAAAAAAGCCTAAGCTGACGGCAGCTAAAAGGACTCGCAAGAGTCCTTTTTTTTCTTTTAAAAAAGCCAAGACCGGATGACGGCAGTGTTGAAGGATCGTCATTTTTCTATTTTTCTGGGTATAAAAGAGAAAACCCGCCCATTATCATCCAGATAGGGCGGGTCTCAGTTCAACGTCCTGTTGATGCATCCTTACAGCTCATCATCCATCCGAATGATTCGCTTGGTCTTCCTACGGCAGTCCTTCCTTCGGGTCATCCTGACCGACTTCCTTGTGCCGTGAAAGAATAATCACATTTTTTACCGAGCAGATACAGACGGCAAACACCTCAGTTACTGTACGCTTTGGCTTACACGGTTGATTAGCACGGTTGTTAGGTTCGGCCAGTTAAGCGAGTTGATAATCAACAATGACGGGTGCATGGTCGCTAAAGCGCTGATCTTTATAGATGGATGCCTGAACGATGGTGTCCCGCCAGTCGGGCGTGGCGATTTGATAATCAATCCGCCAGCCGACATTTTTCGCAAAGGCCTGCCCACGATTGGACCACCAGGAATAGGCTTCCAGGTCGGGATGTAAATGGCGAAAGGCATCGACAAAGCCCATTTCCCCGTACACCCGATCCATCCAGTCACGTTCATGGGGTAAAAATCCGGAAAATTTCTGATTGGCTTTCCAGTTTTTCAGGTCAATCGCCCGATGGGCAATATTGACGTCGCCACACACAATGAGCGAACGCTCCTGCTGACGCCAGCCGATCATCAGGGGTTCGATGCGCTCCATAAAGGCATCTTTGCGCAATTGCGCCTGTTCACTGCTGGAGCCTGATGGAAAATAAACCGAGGCTACCCCAAAGGTGCTGCCATCGGGCCGGGCAAATTCTGCCAGGGTGAAACGCCCTTCCGTATCGCACAGCTCAAAGTCCAAGCCATCCCGTATGCTCAGAAACGGAATCCGGCTATAAATCGCTGTTCCGGCATAGCCTGCGCGTTCTGCCGGAAATAAATGCGTGTGCCAGCCGGCCGGTTTGTGACTGTCCAGCCATTGATGCGACTGCAGCCGGGTTTCCTGCAAACACAAAACGTCTGCACCGGACTGCTCAAACCAGTCCAATACGCCCTTGCTGCACGAGGAGCGGAGTCCGTTGACATTCAGAGAAATAACGCGAAGGCAGCCGGGGGCTTTCGGGTTCATGGGAGTGGCCTGTAATCAAAGAATCTAGATTGAGGGCGTGATGTTAACGGTTTCAGGGGCTAAATCCCATGGTCGTATTCCATGGTGCACTGCTGTGATGTAGGGTCATGATGTAGGGCAAATGCTGTGTTGTGTACTATCGGGGAGGATTGAGCAGGTGATGCAAGCACCCATGATCGGGAGCGCAGCTCAGCGGGATAAAGAGCAGCTCAGCGGGATAAAAGCAGTTAAGTCATGAAAAATAATCTGTTTATTCTAGTCGCTGTGCTGGCGATTCTGCCTCTTTCGGCCTGTAAGATGATGAAAACGCAGGTCTTTAAAATAACCTATTCACCCACTACCGACCGTCAGGATGTGCGTGTAAGAACGACACAGGGAGACCTACTGTTTTCGGTACGGGAATTGACGGCAAAAGATCAGGCGCTGCTCAGGGGGCTGCGCCCCAGTGAGTGTCTTGCGGTGAAATCTCCGACAAATGCCGTTGCAGAAGGGAATGCCTACCGCTTTCGTGAGGCCCAGTTAAAACAGATGGTTCAGGCGGATCCTGCCTGCCGTAAGGTTAAAATGCCTAACCGGATAACCTGGCGATGAGACGATGTTTTTTACCTTTATTCCGTTATACAGTGAGACCCTGCGATGAACAGCTGGCTTCTAATGGGTGCGGCGATAGGGTTTGAAGTGATTGCCACCACAGCCCTGAAATCGAGCGAGGGCTTTAGCCGTCTCGGCCCCAGTCTCATTGTGGTGGCAGGGTATGCCGTGTCTTTTTACCTGTTTTCACTGGCACTGCGTACCTTGCCAGTGGGCATTGCCTACGCGCTCTGGGGTGGGCTTGGCATTGTGCTGGTCACTCTGCTGGCCTGGGTGGTGCATGGTCAAAAACTGGATGGCTGGGCGGTGCTGGGTATCGGCATGATCATTGGCGGGGTGGCGATTTTGAATCTGTTGTCGAAATCTGGCCAGCATTGATCCTGATGCTATCTGGCGTAGAGGTTTGTCTATAGGGGGCTGGCAGAGCCGCCCCTGCAACGGCAATTTTGTTACACTGGCGGCCTTCTTTATACTGCCCGGAAAATCACCATGCCGACTTCATTTAACCCCCAGTCTCTGATCGCACTGGCTCTGTCCCGCGGCGTGCTGAAATTTGGCGAATTCACCCTCAAATCCGGCCGGATCAGTCCCTATTTTTTCAATGCTGGCCTGTTTAACGACGGTGAAGCTATTGCTGAGCTGGCCCGCGGTTATGCCTCGCAATTGCTGGAGTGTGGTGAGGAGGTAGTGTTGTTTGGCCCTGCTTATAAAGGCATTCCGCTGGTTGCCGCCACTGCCGCCAGCCTGTGGGCAGATCATGGCAAAAATTTCGCGTGGGGCTTTAATCGCAAGGAAGCCAAGGATCATGGCGAGGGCGGTGTGCTGGTGGGTGCTTCGGTGGCAGGCAAACAGGTCTGGATTCTGGATGATGTGATGACCGCCGGAACTGCGGTACGCGAAGTGATGAGCCTGTTGACCGCCTCGGGGGCAAGCGTTGCCGGAGTCATCGTGGCGCTGGATCGGCAAGAACGCGGCCAGGGGGACTTATCGGCGATTCA
>CAUJHL010000147.1 GCA_963204705.1 Pseudomonadota bacterium
GTGAGCGACGATGTGCTCGTGGATGCCATGGTGAGCCATCCCATTCTGGTGAATCGTCCAATCGTTGTGACGCCACTGGGCACCAAGCTGTGCCGCCCTTCGGAAGCAGTGCTGGATGTGCTTCAGAATAAACCGGAATCCTTCCAAAAGGAGGATGGAGAAGTCGTGAAAATCTCGTCTCCGTGATTGCAGACTGCCTTTTTTAATGGAATTGGCCAACAGTATGTGCATACTGAACAAAAATCAAGCAATTTGCCTAAACACCTAGCACACGTTTTTTAGCGCAAGACGGCGCAAAATTCGGTAGGGTATGTGCAGTGTTAATGCCGTCGTTAAAGTAGATGTTAATAACGGTTACGCGCGCAGCCTTGCTTGGTTTGTAGTCGCAGTTTGTAATGCCTTTTTTGTCATGTTTTGAATGCCCCTGCCTCGCATCCATTTTTGCAGATTTGAACTTTTTGGAGAGCCCAATGTCTTTTTCGTTCCGTCGCGCCTCTGCCCCAGCCATTCTGTTGCTGGCACTCACTGGGCTGGTCAGGACCAGTTACGCCGCTGAGGCAACACCAGCTGCCGAGACCAAGGTAGAGATCAAGGCAAACCTGCCGACCACGATGGAAGAAATTGCCGCCGTCGATGTCCTGTCAGAAATTTGCCCAAAACTGTTGCAGGGCAAATCCACCGCAGCCTTTCAAACGGGTTATCAACATTTGCTGGCGTCACTGCTTCCGGGTGTGAGCGCACCGGCCGCAGCGGTAAAAACCCTGCACGATGACAAGGAATACCTGAAAATTCTGGATGAAGCCCGTAGCGATGCCAGCAAAGCCGGAGTCAAGGACAACAAGGAAGTCTGTCTGGATGTGATTGGCTTTCCCGCTTCTCACGGCGATTCGGCGCTTTGATAGGCAGGCTTTTGCCGGATTAGCTGGCCTCTAGCTTTCTGTAGCTTTTCGTTTTACGGCATTCGCATTCCCCCTCGTCCTGTGACTGTTAGTACTTCAGGTTTGACCGTTAAGCGCTGAAGTTCAGGGTTAAAGGACGATGGGAGGATTTGCCACAGGTTAACTGACTTGCTGACACCCTCGTTTAACAATCTCGCTTAATTACTTCGCTTAATAACATCACTTAACAACTTCAAAGAAGTTTAACCAGTCTGCATTTTGATATGCCTTTGCCAGACAAAACCCGCTGTGCAGCACAACTGATACGTATCCAGGCTGTTTAAAGCAGTCAGTCCCGTTATACTCGCCTCTTTATTGATTTCAGTGCAGCGCGCCTTGCGTGTACGCTGCATTTTCCAAAAGATTCGAGGCTGTACGGACATGACGCGACCTGTTTTAAACGCTGGTTTTACGCTTTCACTGCTGATGGGTGCGCTGGTTGTCAGTCCACTTGCCCAGGCCTTAACCGTGCTTCCCTCGCCCCCTGAGCTATCCAATAAAGCCTACGTCCTGATGGACTACGACTCCGGTCAGATACTGGCTTCCTATAATCCTGATATGAAATTGCCGCCGGCATCACTGACCAAGATGATGACCAGCTATATTGTGGAACAAAATCTGATCTCGGGAAAAATCAAGGAAACCGATCAGGTTCGTATGAATGAATCTGCCTGGTGTCGTGGCACCAGCTCTGAATCCTGCATGTACGTGCCATTAAACAGCTCGGCCAGTATGCTGGATATGTTGCGTGGCATTATCATTCAGTCGGGTAATGACGCCTCCAAAGCGGTTGCGGAGCATCTTGCGGGCAATGAAGGTGCTTTCGCAGAAATCATGAATGGCGAAGCCAAACGCATCGGCATGACCAACACGCATTTTATGAATGCCACCGGCCTGCCGATGGAGGGACATTATTCCAGCGCGCTGGACATGGCCAAACTGGCTCGTGTGATCATTCACGACAGCTCACGCTATTACCCGATTTATTCTGAAAAAGAATTTACCTACAACAACATCAAACAGGGCAACCGCAATGCCCTGTTGTACACCGATCCCAGCGTGGATGGCCTGAAAACCGGCCATACCGATGAAGCCGGTTATTGTCTGGTGTCTTCCAGCAAGCGGGGAAGCATGCGGCTGATTTCGTCCATTTTTGGCACGGCCAGCATGAACGAGCGGGCGGCCCAGAGCCGTGCGCTGTTGAACTGGGGATTCAGTAATTTTGAAACGACAACGCTGAAACCCGCTAATCAGTCTCTGGCCACGACTCCGGTCTGGTTTGGCAAGGCAGATACTGTGTCTGTCGGTTTGCAGGATGCCCTGACGCTCACCCTGCCACGGGGCCAGGCCGATCAGATCAAGACCCAGTTGCAGCTGCTGCCTGAGCTGCGTGCACCGATTCAAAAGGGTCAGATAATTGGCAAGCTCATCGCCACTCTGGATGGCAAGGCCATGATGGAAAAGCCACTCGTTGCCTTGCAGCCCGTTGAGGAAGCCGGATTCTTCGCCCGTTTGCTGGATCACATCAAGCTGTTTTTTGGCAAGTTTATGAAGTAATTGAACTTCTTAATGTAAACAAACGCATTGGGACCAAAGTGTCTTTGGAAGGCCGTTATGTGTCTGCCAGAGACACGTATCAGCGTTTATTTGTGCAAATACTGCTTTAGTCTTAAAATTGGGCTTGTTTCAACAGGGGAATGTCAGTATGCTGGCGCCCCTAAAGTTTTGGAAGCGTGGCAGAGTGGTTTAATGCACCGGTCTTGAAAACCGACGAGGGCGCAAGTCCTCCGTGAGTTCGAATCTCACCGCTTCCGCCAAATTCAAGTTTCTGACACTGTTTAACACTATATAAGATTTTGATTTATAAGGTTAAAGTTAGAAATTTACAATATGACAAGCCGTGACGCACTACGCCAATCGGTAGTTATAAAGTAGTAAAAAATGCAGTAAGATAATTTCTTAGGGGCTTTACTAGATAAGGTTAGATTTGAGTCCAAGCCCTCAAGACTTTGCGCTGCTGCTTTGGACTGCCATAATTGAACCGAAACTCGCATTCCTTCAGGAACAACTCAAATGATCCCTTGGGAATGCCATTGTACTTT
>CAUJHL010000148.1 GCA_963204705.1 Pseudomonadota bacterium
TTATCAGGCGCCATCTGCCAATAAAAATCTTCCATATCTTCAGGCTCCTTGTTAAATCGCCGGTCCCGCAAGCTATCGGCCCACGTATCGTCTTCGCTGTCCTCATAGCGCTCGCAATCCTGCTCCGGATCGTCATTGATACGTAGAATGCAAACGAATTCCTCGGCAGGAAGGTAATGACATTCATTGAGTGCAACAATCAGCTCTTCCATCGGCACCATATACAACTCATCGTCAACCAGTTGATTGGCAATTTGCATAATCAATTCAAAGGCCTGACTGCGAACATAGCCTTCGTGGGGCTCGTGGATTGTCTCGCCATCAGGCACTAGCAGCATACCTTCGTCATTCAGTTCTGGCGAAATAGCCGGCGTAAATACCCGTATATCGACACTGCTTTCGCGGAACAAAACGTACAGTGAGCTGATGAGATTGGAGCGGATGAGGGCATGGCGATAATTGGCCTGGCTTTCGGCTGGCGCTACAGCGTAGTAGCTAAAGCCAAGCGTAATCAGGCGGGAAGTTAGGCTGAGCGGCTGGCGGGGTGGCAGCTCTTTACCTTTGCACTGATGCAATTCTCCCCGCAGCACATCGTAGGGACGCCATACGCCAGGTGCTAGCTCCCACCATTGCAACATATTCTGGCCGCAATACCGGCAGATCATCATTTTGCCTGTTTGCAAAGGATTTGGTAGGGGATCGGGCATCATGACTGAGTTTCCATTGGCTGTGAGCGTTACTCACAGCTTAGAGGGAAAGCATGCCGGAATAGGATTAAAACAAGCTTGCCCTATTCTCTCATCCCATAGAGCTGGGAAAGGTATTACAACTGGGGGCGTTTGTGGTAATGGCGAAAATCTATTTTTTTATAATTAAAGTAAAACTCAGGTATTTAGGCCGGGTCAAATTTCAGGCCTGGTTTAGGGGAGCCTGTTTGCCATGCTGTGAAGCAGCCACCCCACACTCAACACCACCACCGACACGCCAGCCAGAATAATCAGCGGTGTGGCCGTAACGTGCCTGCCGCGCCAGATAGCCTTCCCTTTTACATATAAGTACCACATGACCGCCTGTAACAATCCAATGGTCAGGGTCAATCCAATAAGTAAGATGAAAGAAAAAGGCATGCCGGACGTCCTGTCGTGAAGCACTATGCGGTAAATCGGTCGTCGTTATGGGAGTATGAAACAGCCAGATGAGTATATGGTGTCAGATGTACTACGTCTTTTAGACGCGGAAGTCTTCCCCAAGGTAGACTTTCCGCACCAGATCATTGGCGAGTATTTCCTCAGGGCTGCCTTCTGCAATCACTTTGCCTTCACTGACTATATAGGCGCGTTCGCAGATGGACAAGGTGTCACGCACGTTGTGATCGGTGATCAATACGCCGATGCCGCGGTCACGCAAGGTCTCAATGATGTGTTTGATGTCACTGACGGAAATGGGATCAACGCCGGCAAAAGGCTCATCCAACAACATAAAGGCGGGTTCTGCTGCCAATGCGCGGGCGATTTCGGCGCGTCTGCGCTCACCGCCTGACACACTCATTCCCAGAGAGTGGCGGATATGCGTGATATGAAAATCATTCAGCAACTCGTCAAGACGGGCTTTGCGGGCTGCCGCATCCAGCTCTTTACGGGTTTCCAGTACGGCCATGATATTGTCTTCGATTGACAATTTTCGAAAGATCGACGCCTCTTGGGGCAAGTAGCCGATACCTGCGCGTGCCCGCTGATGCATGGCGTGATTGGAGATGTCTTCATCATCCAGTGTCAGACTGCCTTTATCCATTTGCACCAAACCGACCACCATATAAAAACTGGTGGTTTTTCCGGCGCCATTTGGGCCAAGCAGCCCTACGACTTCACCACTATGCAGGTCAAGGGAAACATCGGAAACCACCTGACGGCGATTGTAGGTTTTGGCCAGATTCCTGACGGTCAGGCTGCGACGATTGGCTGGACTGGAGGGTGTGGACATATCAGGGCCGTGTACGCGTTTCGGTAGGCGTGCGGGAGGTGTTGGGCGGGATAATCAGCTGAACCCTGCGCTGGCTGTTGCCAGTCGCTTCAACATCGCCTGCATCCATGTTATAGCGCAGGACATTGCCTTTAAAACTGGCCCCGTTGTGTTTCAGCAGGGCATTGCCGGTCAGGGTAATCAGGCTACCTTTTGCGTCATAACTCACCTGAGCGCCTTCACCATAGGCGACGCCTTTTTCATTACTGACTTTTTGTTGAAAGGTAGCAGGTCGGCCTTTGGCATAGGCATCCTTGATCGCACGATTACTGTCCAGATTGACGACCAGTGAATCGGCCTGAATTTTTATGGTGCCCTGGGTAATGATGACGTTCCCGCTATAGGTGGTGACGCCGGTTTTTTCGTTATAGGTGGCTTTATCGGCTTCAAGCTGAACGGGCTGATCCTGATCGGTAGGCAGAGCGTGGGCGAGCAGGGGTGTCATCAGCACTGCCAGGATTCCCATAAGCCACTTGTGGCGAGAGCTGGTTGTGTGTGCATTGGCTTGACCCAAGTGCGGGGAATGCTGCAGGGTGCTGTACCAGTTAGTGAGGCGGGGCATAACGTGCTTTAATCCTGTAAAAATCGTATTCGCCGGTGTCGAGATTGGCGTTTAAACCCTGTGAGGTCAACTGTGCCTGTGGGCTGGTGATGTTGACGGAATGCTGTGTTTCAAGGCGTTTTTGTTCAGGATAACCCACCAGATAATCGGTCTCGAATCGCATCGCCCCGCGCTGTGGCGTTGCAAATTGTTCCACCTGCACCCCTTGGGTCAGGATGACTTGCTGGCCTTCTTCAGTACTCTCGGCCATTCCGGCTATCAGCTGGGCGTCCGGTTTGCCATCACGATACCAGATAGAGCGGGTATCCGTAAGCACGGAACGATCGCCTTTGACATGATGTTCAAGGCTGGCGGCATTCAGCTCGGCAACCAGTTCACCCTGATCATCGGTTTGCACATGGCGGATCTGTTTTGCTGAAAAATCAATACCACTGGACAGCTGAAGGTCATTTCCGGGTGCCGAACCACTGTAATAATAAAACAGCCCGACCGCACCACCGGTCACCAGCGCAAGAACATACAGTAGTCGGGTATCCATGCGGGCTTACTCGGTTTGGGTGCAATTGAGGGTGTACTCAGGACATCACAGAGTCGGTTTGCAGGTAGCTGGCCAGCAAGCGATGATAATGACCCTGAACCATCAGAATCATATCGCAGACTTCCCGCACGGCGCCATGGCCACCCGCACTCGCCGTCACCCAGTGGGCACGGGTACGGACTTCACGATGCGCTGCTGGAACGGTAATAGCCAGTCCGGCAATCGCCAGTGCAGACAAATCCGGCCAATCATCGCCCATATAGGCACAGTCTTCAGGACTCAGGCCCAGCGCAGTAGCGACTTCACGCAATGCCACGCCTTTGTCTTCACGGCCCTGCAACACCAGATCCAGCCCCAGCGATTGCATACGCTGTTCAACCAGCTGGCTTTTACGTCCGGTGATGATCGCTACTTTCAGGCCTGCGCGTTGCAATAGTTTCAGCCCGAGGCCATCACGCACGTCAAAGGCTTTGATTTCTTCGCCGCTATTGCCAAAATACAGTTGCCCATCGGACAAAATACCATCGACGTCCAGCACCAATGCCTTAAGGTGCAAAGCGCGTTCCTGTACTGAAAAGGACGTCATCAGCGTACTCCTGCCTGAATCAGATCGTGCAGTGTAATTACTCCGATCAATCGTTGCTCGTTATCCGTCATCAGCAGCTGATTCACTTTTTTGAGTTCCATGAATTCCAGCGCTTCCGCGGCCGATGTATTTAACGGCAATGTTACCGGAGTTTTGGTCATCACCTGTTCAATCGGCATGTCCATGCTGAAGTTTTGATCCAGAGTACGCCGCAGATCCCCATCGGTAAAAATGCCGAGCAGATGTTGCTGCTCGTCCACAATGGCAGTGACGCCCAGACGTTTGCTTGTGATTTCCATCAGCGCCTCGCGTAGTCGGGTACCCGATCTCACTATGGGTAATTCCTCACCCTGATGCATGACATCACTGACCCGGGTTAACAGTCGCCGACCCAGTGCACCAGCGGGGTGAGACAGGGCAAAATCATCCTTGGTAAATCCGCGATTTTCGAGCAGGGCTACCGCCAGTGCATCGCCCAACACCAGTGTAGCCGTGGTGCTGGAAGTAGGAGCCAGACCCAGCGGACAGGCTTCAGGCGCTCGGCCCAGTGTGAGGGCTACTTGAGCGACACTGGCCATGTAGGAATGACTGTCGCGGGTAATGGTAATAAGGGGAATCTGATGATATTGCACCACGGGAATCAGCCGGCGGATTTCATCACTTTCGCCCGAATTGGAAATTGCAATCAGCACATCGCCGGGCACTAGCATGCCTAGATCGCCATGGGCCGCTTCACCCGGGTGCATAAAAAAGGACGGGGTACCTGTTGAGGCAAGGGTCGCGGCGATTTTACGTCCAATGTGGCCGGATTTTCCCATGCCACTGACGACCACGCGACCCTGACAGTTCAGCAGCAATTCACAGGCACGCTGAAACGGTTCGGCGGGCTGTTCTGCCAGCAATTCCAGAGCGGTAATTTCGGTACGAATCGTTGCCAATGCACTACGATGAAAATCACGCCCAGTACTCAGGCCCGCGGGTGCAGCCGTATCACTTGAAGACAGCTCAGCATGAGAAGGAACAAGCGGTAAGTCTGGCATGACAGGCCTCGGGAATGAGCGGTAGTGCGGGTGAATTATGGCAAAAATTTGGCAGAAAGAACTGGGGAATGCAAAACTTATTCAGGTATGCTTGGCGCTTTATGCCATTCAGGTCGCTTTGTCCCGGAAACACTCGACTAAACGCCCGATTGGTATTTCAATGGGTTTAACGATTTTTCAATTGGCTTGTTGGGTCAGTGCTTCATCAATGCGTCAGTTTGTCCCTCCAGAAAGGAGTTCATAAACTGGATGAACTTAGTGATGAACTGTCATCCTGACAGTGACAACCCTGGCAGTAACAATGCTGACAGTAACAACGCTGGCCACACGGTAATTTTTGCTGGAACACCCCATGACTGCTCTCCGCTGTGATTTGCGCAGTGACGGCGCTGCCGCATTGCCCTTTACGCTATATAACTCCGAAAGCCGCAAAAAATCGGCCTTTGTGCCCTTAAAAGAAGGCGAAATCGGCTTGTATGTCTGTGGCATGACCGTTTACGACTATTGTCACATGGGCCATGCGCGGGTGATGGTGGGGTTCGACGTGATTGTACGGGCGTTGCGAGCGATGGGCTGGACAGTGCGCTACGTTCGGAACATCACCGATATTGACGATAAAATTATCCAGCGCGCCAACGAAAATGGCGAGACGATACAGGCACTGACGGCCCGTTTTATTGACGCCATGAATGAAGACGCTGCGCGGCTGGGCTGTTTGTCACCGGATGATGAGCCCAAAGCGACTGAATTTATTCCCCAGATGCAAACGATGATTGGCCAGTTGATCGAGCGTGAACATGCCTATCCCGCCGAGTCGGGGGATGTGTATTTTTCCGTCGAGTCCTTTCCGCGTTATGGTCGCCTGTCCGGGCGCAAACTGGAGGATATGCAGGCAGGAGCGAGCCAGCGGGTTGGTGAAGAGTTGTCCAAACGGAATCCTTTTGATTTTGTGCTGTGGAAACCGGCCAAAGCGGATGAGCCCTCCTGGCCCTCGCCGTGGGGCAATGGTCGTCCGGGCTGGCATATTGAATGTTCGGCTATGTCTACCTGCTGCCTGGGCCATCATTTTGACATTCATGGCGGCGGTGGCGATTTACTGTTTCCGCATCATGAAAATGAGATTGCCCAAAGTGAAGGGGCAACCGGTGAAACCTATGTGAATCACTGGATGCACATGGGATTTATCACGGTTAAAGATGAAAAAATGTCCAAATCGCTGGGCAACTTTTTTACCATCCGCGATGTGATGCAGCAATTTGACCCTGAATCCATTCGCCTGTTTATCTTGTCCAGCCATTATCGCAGTCCGCTGGATTTTCGGGAGCAATCGCTCAAGGATGCCCGACAGTCTCTGGGCAGGCTTTACCAGACCCTCAAGGCTGCCGGTGTCTCGGCCAGCACGCTTCATTCGGACTATGATCAGAGTGAGGCTAGTACCGAGTGGCGTCAGCGCTTTGCTGCCGCATTGCAGGATGATTTCAATACCCCGGAGGCGCTGGCCGTGCTGTTTGAATTGGCACGTGAGGTCAACAGGGCGCTGGATGCTGGTGAGGCCCAGCCGGTCGCGCAGCACCGTGCGCAACTTCTGGTGCAACTGGCGGGCGTGCTGGGTATCGTGCAACAGGATCCTGTTGCGTTTTTGCAGGGTGGAGGTGATGCGGCAGGATTGTCCGATAGCGCCATCGAACAGGCTATCGCGGACAGACAAGCCGCTAAACTGGCCAAAGACTATGCAGGTGCTGATCGAATCCGCAAGGAGCTGCTGGAACAGGGCGTGGTATTGGAGGATTCGCGGGAAGGGACGAACTGGCGCAGGGGCTAGGGTCTGTCGCTAGGGAATTTTGCGGCTTAACCCGTGCTTTAGGGGCTTGACCTTTGCGTTTGAGCCTCTATAATGCGCGACACTGGATGGGGCGCACATGTCACCTCTTTTCAGTTCTGGCACAGTTTTAGCGGGAATAGCTCAGTTGGTAGAGCACAACCTTGCCAAGGTTGGGGTCGCGAGTTCGAGTCTCGTTTCCCGCTCCAGTTTCGGATCAGGCCCCAGGCCTGATCTTTTTTTTGCCTGATTTTTAGGAAGTTAAATGGTTGGTGGCACGGGATACATTTGCCTAAATGAGTGATCCCTCACTCCATTTTTTTAATTTCATTGCAGAAAAATTACACAAATGCGTCCCGATGGCGTATCCCTTTTCAGCCGAATCCACGATCATACGCACACCTGATCGACGAGCCGACTGCATGCTGACTTCCAAATCGGAATTGACCCGTAGTTCCCCTGTATTCCGAGGCATATTTGCCACGATTCTTTTAGGCGGCCTGGTCTATATCGGTTACGCTCTCTGGGGAGATGTGGGAAATTTGCCCGGCTTGCAGGCAACTTCCATGGGCTTGCTGGGACTGGCGCTGGTCGTCGCGCTTGGCTTTGAATTTGCCAATGGTTTTCATGACACGGCCAATGCTGTCGCCACAGTGATTTATACCAATACTTTACCGCCACAGGTGGCGGTGATCTGGTCGGGTTTTTTCAATTTCCTGGGGGTGATGTTTGCCAGTGGGGCAGTGGCGTACTCCATTATTGCCCTGTTACCGGTAGAGCTGATTCTGAATGTGGGCACCAGCGCTGGATTTGCCATGGTGTTTGCCCTGTTGATCGCGGCGATCCTCTGGAATCTGGGTACCTGGTTTCTGGGCATACCGGCCTCCAGCTCGCATACCCTGATTGGTTCGATCATGGGTGTGGGCCTGATGAATCAGTTGCTGATGCCGGGTGGCTTTAATGCGCATGGCGTAGATTGGTCACAGGTCATTAAAGTAGGAAAAGCGCTGATTTTTTCGCCGCTCGTGGGATTTTTTCTGGCAGGCCTGGTGGTGTTTCTGGCGCGTCTGATTTTGCTAAAATACCGACCGCATTTGTTTGATGCCCCGGAAGGCGATGAGCCGCCGCGTTTACCCACGCGCCTGTTGCTGATTTTGACCTGTACTGGCGTGAGTTTCGCCCATGGTTCCAATGACGGGCAAAAAGGCATGGGTCTGATCATGCTGATTTTGGTGGGTATCGTGCCGCTGGCGTACTCCCTGAATCCCGGCCAGAGTCCTGCCGAACTGTCACACTTTGTTCAAACGACCCGTCAGGTAGCACTGGCCCTGACACCCTCCTCGACGGCTACCAATACGGTACTGAGCGCAGCTGAAGCCACCCCGCAGCCTGACCAACCGGAATCGCAGTCCGCCACTGAAACCGCTGATTTGACGGTCAATCAGTCCAGCAATACCGGGGTGGCAACCATCCCCTCCGTTGCTGCTGCCCGGCAGGAAATTACCCGCTTCCTTTCTCATGGAGACAGTACTGCGCTCACACAGCCTGCATTGGCAAGCCTGGCGACAAAAACGGCCGACACACTGGCAACGGTAAACGATGTCCATCAGCTCACAGAAGGGCAAGTAAGAGACTTGCGCAATGACATGTATCTTTCGGGTACTGCATTGAAAAAAATGGAAAAAGACAAGGTATTGGCAGACATGCCTCCGGTAGAGCAAACCGTGCTGCAGGATTATCGCAAAGGCCTGGAAAAAGCCACCCAATACATTCCGGATTGGGTGAAAGTCGCTGTCGCGCTGGCACTCGGCATGGGTACCATGGTTGGCTGGCGCCGCATTGTTACCACGGTGGGCGAGAAAATTGGCAAACACCACATGACCTATGCGCAGGGCGCTTCGGCAGAACTGGTCGCGATGTCCACCATTCTGTTTGCCGATAAAATTGGTATGCCGGTCAGTACGACTCAGGTGCTGTCAAGTGCCGTCGCGGGTACCATGGTGGCCAATAAATCGGGCCTGCAGAAGCGCACGATTCAGACCATTTTAACCGCCTGGCTGTTGACCTTGCCAGTCTGTATCGTGTTGTCGGGCGGATTGTACTGGCTGTTTCTCACCTTCCTGTCCTTTTGATCCCACTTGGCCTCATTTGGTTTCAGTTGCATGGTGGGCGTTTGTGCGCCCAGTCCTTGCTGATTTTGAGGTACACTCTGACTACTTTAAGCCCAAGGCACTGACCGCCTGACATGAGCAAACCCCGCACGCTGCATTTTCGAAATATTGGATTGATGGGCCGACCCGGAAAACAGTCTGTGGTTGACAGCCTGCATGCCATTGTCCGCTTCCTGCGTGAACGTGGATTGCACAGTATCGTCGATGATTCTACGGCAGAATGGGCAAACTTACAGGATGTGCAAACCGTCAAGCGCAGCCTGCTCGGGGAGTTTTGCGATATGGTGATCGTGGTGGGTGGAGATGGCTCGCTGCTGCATGCGGCGCGCGCGCTGGCCCGCTACAAAACGCCGGTCCTGGGGATCAACCGTGGACGGCTGGGTTTTCTTACCGATGTGTCTCCCGATGAGGCGCTGTTCAAGCTGGCGCAGGTGCTCGAGGGCAATTACAGCCTGGATCGACGCTTTTTATTGCAGATGGAAATTCGCTCGGTAGACGGCGTATCCCATGAGGCCATTGCGCTAAATGACATCGTATTGCACGCGGGTAAAGCGGTGCATATGCTCGATTTCAGCATGCACATTGATGGTCATTTTGTGTACCGGCAGCACAGTGACGGGCTGATTATTGCCACGCCAACCGGCTCCACCGCCTATGCGCTGTCTGGTGGGGGGCCGATTCTGTACCCTACCATGGATGCGGTCGTGATCGTGCCCATGCATCCGCATACCTTGTCCAGCCGCCCTATTGTGGTTGGCGGTGAAAGTGAGATCACCATTCGCTCTTGCGATTCCCGCATCACTCCGATGGTCAGTCCAGATGGTCAAAGCAGCATTACCATTGATGATGGCCACAGCCTGCATATACGCAAGCATCCGTTTAAACTGACGTTGTTGCACCCCCCAGGCTATGATTTTTATGCGGCCTGCCGTACAAAGCTCGGGTGGAATCAGGACAACGAGAAATTCTCAGGAGACATTGGCGATGAGCGCTGATTCTAAGAGCACTGATTCTAAGAGCACTGATGCAGCCCAGCCCGATATTGATGTCGCGGCCATGTTGTCTGCCCTAACGCCGGAACTGATTGCGCGCTTTCGTACTGCCGTCGAGCTGGGAAAATGGCCCAATGGTGAGCGCCTGACTCCGGCCCAGCGTCAGACCTGCATGCAGGCGATGGTGGTATGGGAACATCATCATCTGCCAGAAAATCAGCGTACCGGCTACATTGATCGGGGTACCAAGGAAGACGGTGAGGAGTGCGATTCACACCATCCCTCGATAGATGCCGAATTTGAATCGAAGACTGAAGAAAAGCCCATTCGCTTCCTCGGTCAGTAATAGTGTGCTGCAGAGAGTTTGGCTATCTTTTTTTCCCTATTTACTCAAAATATGAGCAGTTGTACTGGGTAATTCCGCCGCTGTCACGGCCTCTTGAGTAGGCTTCTGTGCTATACTTTCGCCTTTTAACATTGACAAAAATTCGGGCGAAAGCCCACTGGTTGACGCAGCGTCACCCCCATTTTTGATCAGCATGCACCCTTGACGAGTACGCGTGTCGCATAGGGAACACCAAGCCTGGGTCACTATGACCTTGCGGGAAGTACTAAATTTTAGGAGCAGGAATGAGCGTATCAGATATTTCGCCGATCGCGATTGAGGATGAGCTGAAACAATCCTATCTGGATTACGCCATGAGCGTCATTGTCTCCCGTGCATTGCCGGATGTGCGGGACGGCCTCAAACCCGTCCACCGCCGTGTGCTGTTTGCCATGCACGAGCTGGGCAATGACTACAACAAGCCCTACAAAAAATCCGCCCGTGTGGTCGGTGATGTCATCGGTAAATACCACCCGCATGGCGACAACGCCGTTTATGACACCATGGTTCGCATGGCGCAGGACTTTTCCCTGCGCTACATGCTGATTGATGGTCAGGGCAATTTCGGTTCGATTGACGGCGATTCCCCTGCAGCGATGCGGTATACCGAAGTTCGCATGAGTCGTCTGGCACACGATCTGCTGGCCGACCTCGAAAAAGATACCGTTGACTGGGAAGACAACTATGACGGTTCCGAGCGTATTCCTCAGGTTTTACCAACCCGCATTCCCAATCTGTTGATTAATGGTGCAGCCGGAATCGCGGTGGGTATGGCGACCAATATGGCGCCCCACAACATCACCGAAGTGCTGAATGCCTGTTTAGCGTATGTCGATGACAGTGGCATCACAACCGAAGGGCTGATGCAGCATATCAGTGGCCCGGATTTTCCTACAGGTGGCATCATCTACGGCAAAAGTGGCATTGTCGATGCCTATCGCACCGGCAAGGGTCGGCTGCATATCCGTGGTAAATACCATTTAGAAGAAGACAGTAAGACCAATCGTACCAGCATCATTTTTACCGAGATCCCGTATCAGGCGAATAAAGCCAAAGTCATTGAGCGCATTGCCGAGCTGGTCAAGGAAAAGAAACTTGAGGGCATTAGCGAACTGCGGGATGAGTCTGACAAAGACGGGATGCGCATCGTCATTGACCTGAAGCGTGGTGAAAACGCCGAAGTCATCGTCAACAATCTGTTCCTGCACACACCGCTGCAAAGCTCCTACAGCATTAACATGGTGGCGCTGGACAATGGCCAGCCCCGATTGATGACCCTGCGCGATTTGATTGCGGCGTTTATTCGCCATCGTCAGGAAGTCGTTACCCGTCGTACCCTGTTTGAATTGCGCAAAGCGCGTGAGCGTGGCCATACTCTGGAAGGGCTTGCGGTTGCATTGGCCAATATTGATGCCATTATTGAGACCATCAAAACTTCCGCCAATCCGTCTGAAGCCCGCGAACGCCTATTGGCCGGTGAATGGCAGGCCGGTGGTGTGGTGGCCTTGCTGGAGAAAGCTGGAAGTCGCTCCATTCGCCCTGAAGAAATCGAAGGCGAAGACCCTGCGCATCCCTTTGGCCTTAATGGCGATCAATACCGTTTGTCACCTGCCCAGGTCAGTGCCATTCTGGAATTGCGCCTGCATCGCCTGACGGGTCTGGAACAGGACAAATTACTCGGCGAATACAGTGATATTCTCGGGCAGATTGCTGAATTGCAAAAAATTCTGGACAGCTTTGAACGTATGATGGAAGTCATTCGTGATGAACTTAAAGCCGTGCTGGAACAGTATGGCGATGCCCGCAAAACCCAGATCATCGAGTCGCGTATCGACTTTAGCCGCGAAGATCTGATTCCTGAAGAAAACGTCGTTCTGACCGTCTCCCAAACTGGCTATGCCAAAACCCAGCCGCTGACGGATTATGCGGCCCAGCGTCGTGGTGGCCGTGGCAAGTCGGCTACCAGCATGAAAGAAGACGATTTTATTGCCCATCTGATTGTGGCGTCGAATCATGCGACGGTGCTGTGCTTCACCAATCGGGGCAAGGTCTATCAGCTCAAGGTATACGAAGTTCCCCAAGCCAGCCGTGGTGCCAAGGGTCGTCCTCTGGTCAATCTGCTGCCATTGGAAAATGGCGAAGACGTCACCGCCATTTTGCCGGTTCGTGATTACCCGGAAGACCACTATGTCTTTATGGCGACAGCCAGTGGGACGGTCAAGCGCGTCGAACTCAAGCAATTCAGTAACATCCGTAGTAATGGCCTGATTGCGATTGACCTGAAAGGTGAAGACACGCTGATCGGTGTGTCCATCACCGACGGTAGCCAGCAGATCATGCTCTTTAGCAATGAAGGCAAAGCCATCCGTTTCCCGGAAGATAAAGTGCGTGCCATGGGACGTAGTGCCAAGGGCGTGCGTGGTATGCGCGTTTCGCTGGCCTCCGGCTGGGAAGACGAGGACGCTGAAACCACCACGGATGAAACCGAAGAATCCGGCGACAGCAGTTTTGCCAGTCGGGTAGTGTCACTGGTGGTGGTGCCTGAGTCCGGTGAAATTTTGACCGCCTGTGCCAATGGCTATGGCAAACGCACGCCGGTGAGCGATTTCCCGACCAAGGGACGTGGTGGCAAAGGGGTGATTGCCATTCAGACCAGTGAGCGCAATGGTGAACTGGTCGGTGCCTGCGCCGTGACAGACAGCAATGAACTCCTACTGATCTCAGATGGCGGTACGCTGGTTCGTACCCGCGTGGCCGAAGTGCGCTCTACCGGACGTAACGCACAGGGCGTCATGCTGATGCGCATGCTGGAGGCCGAAACGCTGGTTGGACTGGTGTGTCTGGACTGCGAGGTGGAAGGGGACTGTGATGAAGAAGGCAATGAACAAAGCACTGGAGTCAGCACCGAAGTAAGCATGGCAGACACTGAGGCTACGCTGAGCAGTCCGCTAGGCCCAGATTCCAATGATGAGTTAGCCTCTACTGATTCGGATTCTGAATCCACAGAAGGGGATTAACCCTCAATTACCTTAGCGCCCCACGATGTACTAAACCCTGCACGGATTACCGCTTGCAGGGTTTTTTTGTGACGGGTGACAGTCGGTTTAGTCAATAAACCAATTTAGCGCTGAAACGTCACCCATTCTTAGCTCGCACTCAGCAGTAATTCACTACTCCAATCGGATTGCTGGTGAAAATCTGGTTCGGAACAGGAGTGATGTAAGGCCCAATAACTGGGATGCTCACCCTGCAGCATTAGCACCGCCGCAACGCCCACCTTTAGCCGTGCTTGTTTATAGAGAATGCGCGAGACATCCACCGTCATGGAAAGGTGATTTTTATGAATGGATAAATCGCTTAACCGTGCCAGAGGCTCGTGTACGGGGGGGCTCGTGTTGGGTGAGCGATACTGATTAAAGGTATACAGATTCCATTGTCGGCGGGGGGTGGCATCCAGTTCGTGATAGATCTCTTCATCTTCCGCGCGAAAAAACAATTCAAAACACGTGGATTGATCCAGGAAATCCTCACGCATCGGGAAGGGTGCAGGACTCTGCCACAAGACAAGCTGGTCTGGATCGTGAATCCAGAGTTCTGCCCGTATACGTCGAAGGGGGAGGCTTTCAACACTCACTTCTACCGACAGATCATGCCCGAGCAGGGGTTCAAATGGGAGCAGTGCGTGTTTTTGAAATACCGGTACATCACCAATATGCTGCCTGAGATCCATGTCCATTCTCCTTGAAAAGACGGATTTACTGGTCTGTTTACTTTCTCATCATCGCTACCGTTACAACTCACTCGTGTGGTGACAAATCTGTTTGCCCCATTGTTGCTGGGCGGTATTCATGATCGTATCCAGCTGATTGTTCGCCAGTTCATTCAGCTTAAGGGCATTATAGGTACATTCGGTCAGTTCATCACGGCTCAAGGTATCAATGTGTGAAAGATTGAGATAGGCCAGAATATCTTTAAGAAAAGCCCGTTGTTCTTTCAGAATATTCTTATGAATCTCATATTTATGAAAATGAAGATCAAACTCATCAAAGGTCATGGTAGGCAATTCAATCAGCAAGGCAGTAGCACGCTCGATGATGCAGGTATTTTTATGGACGCATTTTTCAATATCCACCTGAATGCAGTGGGTGCTTATGCCCGTAAAGTCCCTCAATGCCATCAGTGAGCGGCTGATTGCCGATCGGTGAGCGGAGGTATGGTAGTCCATTGGATTGTCCTTGTTGTGACGGTTTGGCATCTTTTTCTTTCATAATTACAAAAGCATATGGGTATCAGTTGCTTCCTGCCCTGAACCCCGCGACAGGAGTTTTCACTCTGAAAGTGTGAACTACTTCACGTGTCGCTAAATCCAAGAATACGCCGAATTTTAGAAATAACCAGTCCCCTACCGAATTTGGGCGACATGCGGTGTCGTTTTCCGTTCAAACTGTTTTAAGCGGCATAACTAATTCATTATTAATAAAAAAATAACATCTTCTAATAGAGTGTTGAACCGCAGGCTGCCGCAGTAATGGCTGCCAGCCGATCGCTGAAAAGTGAACCGACCTGCCTGCAAATGTGCTTAAATAGCGCCCTTCATTTCGGGTTGTAAGGGGTTTGGCGGATGCGCGCCTATAATTTTTGTGCTGGCCCAGCCGCACTGCCGACAGCGGTACTGGAAAGAGCTCAGACGGAACTGGCTGAATGGCATGGCAAAGGCATGTCCATTATGGAAATGAGCCACCGTTCGGCGGATTTCGTGGGTGTGGCCGATAAGGCAGAAGCCGACCTGCGTTCCCTTATGGCGATTCCGGATAATTACAAAGTGCTCTTTTTACAAGGCGGTGCGAGCTTGCAATTTTCGGCAATTCCTTTGAATTTACTGGCAGCCGGACAAACAGCCGATTACGTAGATACGGGCATTTGGTCACAAAAGGCCATTGAAGAAGCCCAGCGCTTTGGAACGGTTAACGTTGCGGCCAGTAGCAAAGCCGATCAGTATCATTCCGTACCCGCGCAAGGGGAATGGAAACTGACAAAGAATGCGGCCTATGTGCATGTCACGCCCAATGAGACGATCGGTGGCTTGATGTACGATTTTGTTCCGGAAACCGATGCACCACTGGTAGCCGATCTTTCCTCGATCATTCTGGCGGAACCGATCGACGTCTCTAAATTTGGGCTGATCTATGCCGGAGCGCAAAAAAACATCGGCCCAGCCGGCCTAACACTGGTGATCGTGCGCGAAGACCTGATCGGTAACGCTCAAAGCGGCACGCCTGCCCTGATGGACTACGCCGCGCAAGCGAAAAATGGCTCCATGATCAATACGCCGCCAACCTTTGCCTGGTATTTGTCGGGACTGGTGTTTGAATGGTTGCAGGAGCAGGGTGGGGTGACAGCCATGCAGCGCATCAATCAGCAAAAAGCTAATGTGCTGTATGGTTATATTGATCAGAGTGGCTTTTATGCCAATCCGATTCGCACCGCCAATCGTTCCCTGATGAATGTCCCCTTTACGCTGGCGGATGCCGCACTCGAAAAGGCTTTCCTTAAAGAGTCCGAAGCGGCTGGGCTGCTGAACCTCGCTGGGCATCGCTCGGTGGGAGGAATGCGTGCCAGTATTTACAATGCAGTGCCGTTGGAAGGCGTGCAAGCGCTGGTGGACTTTATGATAGAATTTGCCCGTAAAAACGGCTGATTCTTTGCTAATGGCTCTTTGCTAATGGCTCTTTGCTAATGGTTCTTTGCTAATTTCTGTGTTGGTGTTGCAGACTCTGTATTGGCGACACAAAAAACCCCGCTGATCAGTGATCAACGGGGTTATTTGATGGCGTTAAAGCCATTTCAGCAAGTCATACCTGATGCCACAGCTCAGATACGGGCGAGTTTGCCGTCCTGCTTAAGGGTTTCCAGATAGGCACGAATACGGGTCACATAGTCCATGCACTGGCCGTACTGACCACTGCGGGCTTTGTTGTCCGAAATATACTGATAAAAATTGACCCATTCGTTGGGGTTTTTACCCTGTTTGCGAATCGCCGCACGCACGCGATCCACCGTACCTGGGCCCATATTGTAGGCTGCCAGTGCGTACCAGAGGCGGTCAGGATTAGGAATGCCAGCATACTGGTTCAGCATTTGTTTGAGGTACTGCGAGCCACCACGAATGCTTTCCACCGGATCCTGCCGATTGGTTACGCCCATGTCACTGGCTGTTCCCTGAGTCAGCATCATCAAGCCGGTAACACCAGTGGGCGACACGGCAGTAGGAATGAGCTGCGATTCCTGATAGCTCACCGCAGCCAGCAGGTGCCAGTCCATTTTCAACTGCTTTGCATTCAGCTGAAACGTGGTTTTATACATCGGCAGGCGGGCATTGATGGCTTTATTAAAGCTAGCCTTGAAAATGGGACTCTTGGCGAAAGTCTGATCGTAAAAGGCGGCCATTTTTCCTACACTGATGGCTTGCGGGCCAGAACACAAGAAACCGTTCGCACTACTGGCCAGTGGATCAGCCGCATCGCGAAAGGCCAGATTCAGCGCAGGATTTAGGCCGTATTTGCTGAGATTTACCGGGTTACCGCAGCTCACCATGACAGATGACAGGGTGCGCTTTTCCAGCTGGGTGGAATCGGCAGTGGTCAGGGCAATATCGGCCTTGCCTTTCTGCACAGCGTCAAGGGCTGCTGCATTCGTGCTAACTTTATGAAAATCAAGGCGGACATTGAGGTCTTCGGCATAGGCACGGGCTAGGTCGTAGCCAAATCCGTGCATAAAGGCATCTTTGCCAAAGAAGGTACTGTCACCAGCTACGCTGACAACGGTTAGGGTACGTTTGGTCTGAACCTGATCGAATTGGGTTGGCTCAGAAAAGCCGGATTGCGGAGCCAAAAAGAGCAATCCGCCACAGAGTGCACTGATCAACAGGGGTGCAGTGCGTTGAGAGGGGTGTTGAGCTTCGTCCGTTGAAGGTGTGGTAAGGGAAATCCGGTTCGTTTGTTGTAGCATGTGTGTCTCCATCAGACAGCAAATTCGCAAACTTTTATAAGTCATTGAATTTTATGTTGAAGTTGGCATCGCATGTCATCAGACAAAGGCAATAAGGGTTTGCCACCGAGTGCGAGGTGCAGTATCCCCTAAATAGTGTGACGTAGTATAGATTTTTTTGAGTGAACGGTATGTTTTTTAGACGAAATGCAGCGTTTTCGTTTATTTGTGTAAATAT
>CAUJHL010000149.1 GCA_963204705.1 Pseudomonadota bacterium
CGGAGCAATTGATCAGCAACTTTACTGCACAAGTCTGAAATTTTGCTGGTTTTGAGCCATACGTCATCGCGCAAAGCAGACAAGGCCAGTACATCACCACCCGCAGCCTGCCCCTGCACTATCGCGCAATTTTCATCGTAGTCAGGATTGGA
The DNA here is from genome assembly GCA_963204705.1 of Pseudomonadota bacterium. Classification (GTDB taxonomy): domain Bacteria; phylum Pseudomonadota; class Gammaproteobacteria; order Pseudomonadales; family Moraxellaceae; genus CAUJHL01. Next base: position 153 of record CAUJHL010000149.1, read on the forward strand.
TACATAAGGCGCTAATCGGCGTACCGTGTCGTATTCCCCGATGGCTGCTTTGGCTTCGATATAGTCGGCAACCAGTTTTTCCGCAATGGCGGATTGCAAATAGCGTTTGGCAAACGATTCAATGGCATCCGGGCTTTGAGTAGCGAGGTCGATATTCAGTTTCCAGTATTCCGGATACATGCCCAGCAAATTGCCCTGCATCAGCCCAGAATAATAGTCCAGACCGGCCAGATCACGGGATTTGGCGGCTTGAAACGCGGGCATAAAATCCGTTTCTGCTGCCATACACACGGTCGTTTGCAGGGACAGTGCCAACAGCAACACTTGGATACCTGTCAACCTCCATTCTTTCAGGGAAATACTGGACACCGTTGGGGTGGCAGGCAGGCAGGCAAATAACCGGGACATGGATCGAAAACTCCGTTGCGGGGGCGCAGACAGGCCTGTAGGAACACAGTTTATATTTCCCGACAGTGTAAGGAGTCAGCACCTGACAGGACAACCTCTTGCATGCAGAGGCTCTGTTAGCCTTGTGTAAGGCCGTTCCGGCAAATTGCATAGAATCGGGAGCGATTGATACCAGCCGCTCTGCCTTTGGCCGACTTTTCAATGAGTCCGAGCGTTCAAACTGCTATACTCTCCGGTTTCCCCTGCCCTCCCAAAACAGGGGCTGGATAAAGAATTTCGCGAGAGGTTTGTCATGGCAGTGCATCTGCATGTTCCAGTTACACCCGCTAGTGCAGTCCCTGCTCCTGATAGCACCCCCGGGTCAGCTGCTTCAGCCAACACTGGGCCGCTGAAAAAGCTCTACATCGAGACTCAGGGCTGTCAAATGAATGAATACGACAGTCAAAAGATGGCCGATTTGCTGGGTGAATCTCATGGCGTCGTATTGACAGATAAACTTGAAGACGCCGATATTCTCTTAATGAACACTTGCTCCATCCGTGAAAAGGCTCAGGAAAAAGTCTTTAGTGAGCTGGGCCGCTGGCGCAAACTCAAAGAAGCCAACCCCAATCTGGTGATTGGTGTCGGTGGCTGTGTGGCCTCGCAGGAAGGCGAAGCCCTGCAACAGCGCGCACGCCATGTCGATCTGGTGTTTGGACCGCAAACCCTGCATCGCCTGCCCGCCATGCTCGATCAGCATCAGACACTGAAAGCTCAGGGCCAGCGCCGCATTGGACTGGTGGATATTTCGTTTCCGTCCATTGAAAAGTTTGATTTTTTACCTGAGCCGACCGTACAGGGTCATAAGGCCTTTGTCTCCATTATGGAAGGCTGCTCGAAATACTGTTCCTTCTGCGTGGTGCCCTACACCCGTGGCGAAGAAGTATCTCGTCCACTCGATGACGTACTGGCTGAAATCAGCAGCCTGGCGGCTCAGGGTGTACGGGAAATCACCTTGCTGGGACAAAACGTCAACGGCTATCGCGGTGAAACGCATGAAGGTGGGCTGTGTGACTTTGCCTCGCTAATCCGGCTGGTCGCCCATGTTCCCGGTATCGGTCGTATTCGCTACACCACCAGTCACCCGCTCGAATTCAGTGATGCCCTGATTGAAGCCTATCGGGATATTCCCCAGCTGGTCTCGCACCTGCATCTGCCCGTTCAAAGTGGTTCTAATGCGGTATTGGCTGCCATGAAACGCAATCACACGATTGATGTGTACATCGACAAGATTCGCCGACTGCGCGAGATCCGCCCGGATTTGCATTTATCCAGTGATTTTATCATTGGATTTCCCGGTGAAGGTGAGGTGGAATTTGCCCAAACGCTGGACTTTATCAAAGCGCTGGATTTTGATCATTCTTACAGCTTTGTCTACTCGCGCCGGCCGGGCACGCCTGCCGCCGAGTTGCCCGATGACACACCCGAAGCCGTCAAAAAAGCGCGCCTCAGTGAGGTGCAGCGTGTGATCAAAGCCTCATCCATCGCCAAAACGGACGCCATGCTGGGGCAAACCCTGCGCGTTCTGATCGAAAAACCCGATGAACGCCACCCCGACTGGCTGATTGGGACGGCGGACAATACACGACTGGTACAAATTGCCGGGGATTCGTCATGGATTGGCCACTTTGCATCGGTAAAAGTCACTGATATTCTCAGCATGAATTTGGTCAGGGCTGAACTGGTGCAATTGGAACAGGCAGAAACTGTTACTGCCTAATAGGCCTCTGCCCTGCCTGATTCTAAGTGGCTTGAATCTAAGTGGCTTGAATCCAAGTTGCTTGATTCTACATTGCTTGATTCTGTGTTGTCTGAATCAAAGCTGCTTGGTTCGACCCTGTTTACCCTTATCCTTATTAACCGTATTTGCCCACACCGGGGATTGCCTTTGGCTGCTAGCATCCGTCGTACCGTACAATTTGCCGGCATTACGCTGGAACGCCTGAAATCCATGCTGGGTGCCTACAATGCGCACCTCAAGCTTATCGAACAGCGACTTGGCGTTAGCATAGCCCACCGGGGCGACACGTTTATCATCGACGGCGAGCTGGAAGATGTTGAGCGCGCGGAAAACCTGCTGGAACGACTCTACGAAGAAACTGAACACACCGAGTCGCTCAGTCCCGATCAATTGCATTTGCTGATTCAGGGCAGTCAGACCGAACGGGAGCTGGATGACACCGAAGCGGCATTTACGGTGGCACTGCAAACCCGCAAGGGCAAAATTCACCCACGCGGTGCCAATCAGCGCCGCTATGTCCAGCGGATTCTGCAAAGTGACATTTCGTTTGGCGTTGGGCCTGCAGGAACCGGCAAAACGTACCTCGCTGTTGCGGCGGCTGTGGACATGCTGGAGCGCAATGAAATTCAACGGATTCTGTTAGTACGGCCTGCCGTCGAAGCCGGTGAAAAGCTGGGCTTTTTGCCGGGCGATCTCACCCAGAAAATCGATCCCTATTTGCGCCCTCTGTACGACGCCCTGTACGAAATGCTGGGCTTTGAAAAAGTCGCCAAATTGATCGAGCGCCAAATCATCGAAGTGGCCCCCCTTGCCTACATGCGGGGACGCACGCTAAACCACTCTTTTGTGATTCTGGATGAAGCGCAAAACACCACACCGGAACAGATGAAAATGTTTCTGACCCGTCTCGGCTTTGGCTCGCGTGCTGTCATTACCGGTGACGTGACGCAGGTAGATTTGCCACGGGGCCAACAGTCAGGCTTGGCGCATGCTTTACGTGTGCTGGAAAACATTGAAGAAATTCACATCACCCGCTTTCATTCCAAAGACGTGGTGCGCCATCAACTGGTCCAAAAAATCGTGGAAGCCTACGAAGGCTGGGACTCGCAGCAACAAAAACTGAGTGAGCAGGCCATTCGCGCCCGTCAGGCACGCCAGCAAGCCGCCATTGAGGCCAATGATCGTGCCGCGGAGCAGCAGCATGTGCCTAGCAGTCGTGAGGGCAAAAAAGAAACCGGTGACACCGAATGAGTCACGACACGATGAGTCACGACCATCAGGAATCTGAGTTTGGTCCCGTTGAGCTGCAATGGGAAATTCATGATCAGCGCCCCCTGCCGGACAGTCTGTTCCAGCAGTGGATTGACCAGGCGCTCACCACCGCTGGTGAATTCAAGCCCTATGAGGTGGTCATTCGCGTGGTGGATGCGGTGGAAAGTCAGGATCTGAATCGCGATTATCGCGGCAAGGACAAACCCACCAATGTCTTGTCCTTTCCCAGCGAACTACCGGATTTCATTTTGCAGGAAATGGACTGCCATCCGCTAGGCGATTTGGTCATTTGCTGGCCGGTGGTTGAGGAAGAAGCACAAGACCAGCACAAAGCGGTCATGGATCATTTGGCCCATTTGGTGATTCATGGCACCTTGCATTTGCTGGGATACGATCACGAATTGGGGCCCAAAGAAGCCGAACGCATGGAAAGTCTGGAAATACAGGCACTCGCCGCGCTGGGCATTGCCGATCCCTATCAGGATAGATAAATCCACAGACTTAGCACATTGATAGACTATTGAGGGGCCATTACCGCCCCTTTACATCATTTTTTAATTGTCAAGATCTTAAAATTATAAGGGTTTTTCCAGTAGTGCCAGATAAAACCCATCCCAATCCGTGTCAGGCCAGACCCGCAGCGTTTTAGACAATTCAGCCGAAAGCGCTTTACCCTGACAGCTTGTGAGCCCTGGACGGATACGCTCAACCGGCGCAACGATCGGCAGCACATGCGCTTCGGGATGCTGACGCAACAGCCAATGGACAATGAGCTCGTTTTCCTCGGGCGCAAACGAACAGGTGCAGTACACCAAGCGCCCACCGGGTTTGAGTGCTTCCCAGGCACTTTTGATCAGTCGTTTTTGTTTGCGGGCGCATTCGGCAACTTTTGCCAGACTCCAGTGAGACAGTGACTCCGGCTGATCCAGCCGAAACCGGCTTTCTGAAGAACAGGGAGCATCCAGCAAAATACGATCAAAGCTTACCGGCTTAAGACTCCCTATCGCCCGGCCATCCTTGAGATAGCAGCGCGTATTGCTCACACCCATGCGCTCCAGATTGGCCTGCAAGCGAAAAAATCGGGATTTCACCGGCTCAACAGCACTGATTTTTCCCTCATTCCGCATTAGCTCTGCCAGCAGGATGGTTTTACCGCCGGGGGCAGCCGCCAGATCCAGCACCCAGTCAGTCTGCTTGGGTGCCAATAGTAATGGGGCCAACATACTCGATAGGCTTTGAATGTACAGTCGGCCATCACTGGCCGCCGCACTGTGGGTCAGACGTTCGCGGTGTTCCGCGCATACCTGATAGACGTCAATGCCATAAGGCTGGCACCAATCCACTGGGTGAACCGTTACACCCAAGGCCTTAAGTTCGGACACAACCTGCTCAGACTCTTTTGAGCTTTTGCCACTTTTTTCGACACTTTCGGTTCTTTCGACACCTTCGCCAGTCAGCCCTAACCCATTCAGGCGAAACGCCGTCTGTTTGGCCATGGAAAATGAAGCAAGCGTACTGTCCCAAAGGTCTGGCGGACAGATCAACTCAAGTCGGGCAAGAAAGTCGGCAGGTAAAGCGGTCATAGCAAAGTCTTTAATTCTTGTTTAGGCGGCTTGGCTGCGCTGCACCAGCACCAGCGCACTGACCAAAATGCCTTCCTGACGTCCAGTAAAGCCCAGTTTTTCTGTCGTCGTGGCTTTGACGCTGATTTGATCCAGCGCACACCCCAGCACGGTGGCGATGCTTTCACGAATGGCCTGATTGTGAGGTGCCAGTTTAGGCCGCTCACAACAGACCGTGATGTCCGCATTCACCAGACTGAAGCCGTTTTCCTGAATCAGCTGATATACATGCGCCAGAAGCTGTCGGCTATCTGCACCCCGATAACGGGGATCGGTGTCGGGAAAATGCTGCCCAATGTCCCCCAGCGCCAACGCACCCAGCAGCGCATCTGATAAGGCATGCAGCAGCACATCACCATCCGAATGCGCGACAAGACCATGGCTATGCGGTATCTGAACACCGCCGAGCGTCACATACTCACCCGGTCCAAAGGCATGCACATCAATGCCCTGCCCGATTCGCAAACTGACTGGAGTCGTCATGTTGGGATCATCATGTGAGTCATTCTCCTGACAGGGCTCTGTGGCAATAAGCAGGTGCTATTTATAAGCAGGTGCTATTTATAAAGAAGTGCTATTTACGTTGCCGGTGGCCATTGGGGCCATTGCGGCGCATCGTCCTGTATCGTCCACCAGCTGGCTTTATCGGCAACAAAAATATGAGCACTCACGCCATCACAGCTCAGTGGTGTTTCCAGTGTGCCCACCCGCAGGCGCAGAATTTCGGGCAGCTCTGCTTTCTGGCTGTACATCGGGCTACCACAGTTCTGACAAAACCAGCGCTGTTTGCCCGGGCTGGATTCATAGCTTTTGAGATGATCGCGGCCTGATAACCATTCCATGCGGGCGGTTTCAAGCGGCGTATTGGTGACAAAGGGGGTGCCCTGAGCTTTGCGGCATTCCAGACAATGGCAAGCAATCACAGTGTCAATTTCCCCGTGGTAGGCGAAGCGCACAGCCCCACACAGGCAACTTCCCCGGTGGATAAGGGGTGAAATGGCAGTCTGGTCGTGCATAAGGCTATTACCCCGGTTTAAAGCTGTCACGCAGATCAAGAATCCGGTTAAACACCGGACGTTCACTCTGATGATCGACGGCATCGGCAATAAAATAGCCTTCCCGCTCAAACTGGAAACGATCCCCCGCCACAGCAGCAGCGAGAGCCGGTTCAACCACTGCCGAAAGAATCTGCAAGGAATCCGGATTCAGATTGGCTAGCCAGGCTTCAGTCTCGGAATCTCCAGAAGCAGTTTCCGGCTCGGCCTCGGGATTCATGGTGGAGAACAGGCGCTCATAGATGCGCACTTCGGCAGGGATGCCTTTTTCCGCCGACACCCAGTGAATCACGCCTTTGACCTTGCGGCCTTCGGGGTTTTTACCCAGCGTGTCCAGATCAACGCTGCATTTTAGCTCAACAATGTCACCGCTGTCGTTCTTCAGCACCTCATCGCACCGCATGACGTAGGCATGGCGCAATCGAACTTCACCGCCAGGAATCAGTCGTTTAAATCCCTTGGGCGGTACTTCTTCAAAATCCTGACGGTCAATGTAAATTTCCTGCGTCAGGGGAATGTCACGCTCACCGAGATCAATATTTGGATGGCGCGCGTGATGCAGTGTCATGGCTTCCGGCAAATTGGTCAGGGTCACCTTCAGAGGACGCAACACCGCCATACCACGGGGTGCGCTGTTTTCCAGCGACTGGCGAATACAGAATTCCAGCAAGCCGACATCCACCACGCCATCGCTTTTGCTCACGCCCACGCGCTGACAAAAATCCCGCAGGCCTTCGGGCGTAAATCCCCGACGACGCATCCCGGCAATGGTGGGCATCCGCGGATCGTCCCAGCCCGAGACCAGCCCCTGATCCACCAATTTTTTCAGTTTGCGCTTACTGGTGAGGGTGTAATCCACATTCAGGCGGGAAAATTCGATCTGACGCGGCGTGCCGACGGGTTTGACCTTGTCAATTACCCAATCATAAAAGGCCCGGTGGTCTTCAAACTCCAGCGTACACAGGGAATGGGTAATCCCCTCAATCGCATCCGACAAAGGATGCGCATAGTCGTACATCGGGTAAATTTTCCAGTGCTCGCCGGTCTGATGGTGCGGCACATTCATGATGCGGTACAGCACTGGATCGCGCAGGTGAATGTTAGGACTGGCCATATCAATTTTGGCACGCAGCACAGCTGTACCCGCTTGCAGTTGCCCACTTTGCATGTGCTCAAACAACACCAGATTTTCCGCAGGAGTCTGATTGCGCTGTGGGGAATCGACGCCGGGTTCCTTGAAGTTGCCCCGGTTCAGACGGATTTGCTCTGGGCTTTGCAAATCCACATAGGCATCGCCCTGCTGAATTAGCTGGATAGCCCAGTCATATAACTGCTGAAAATATGCGGACGCATAACGCACCTCACCATTCCACTGGAAGCCCAGCCAGCGCACATCCTGCAGGATATTATCGACATAGTCCTGTTTTTCTGCCGTCGGATTAGTATCGTCCAGCCTCAGATTGCACAGGCCCTGAAATTCCTCTGCCACCCCAAAATTCAGGCAAATGGACTTCACGTGCCCAAGGTGCAAATAGCCATTGGGCTCAGGGGGAAATCGCGTCACGATCTGGGTGTGTTTTTGACTGGCCAGATCCTCGCTGATGATGGCGCGGATAAAATCCAGTCCGGGGCCGTCCTGCTGCTGCACGTTATTCAGGTCGGTCTGTTGGCCTGTCTGCTGGTCTACGCTCTCCACGGTACGCTGGGAAGATGACAGTGCTGCTGCACCCTGCAGGGAATTGGAATCATTGACCACGTTAATCACTACCGGATTGGACTAAAAAACACAGCTCGCCAGCTCACTGGGCGCTGCTGCACATACTTGCATTCAATAACATTCATCTACAAAAGATAGCGCCTAACGTCACTTTGGATGACGCTTTACTCTCTCGGAGCATTGGACTCTATCGGAGCATCTGACTCTGTCGAAGGAGGTCAATCAGTTTAGAGAAACAGGAATTCACCAAATACTTCACGGAAACGACAGGCTTTGCTTGTGGTGCAGTCTAGCGTTTGATTATGCTTGGCTCAACCCGAAAGAAGGGTATCCCAAGGCAGAAATGGCGTATTCCCGCATTTCTCCCTGCCCATCGTTTCTAAATTGACTGGAGCATTCCATGGATCACCCACAGGTTGCCTTTGACACCACCGCAGGCCGCATTGTTATTGAACTGAATGAACAGAAAGCCCCTAAAACCGTGGCCAACTTTATTGATTACGTGAAAAGCGGCCATTACAACGGCACCATTTTTCACCGTGTGATCAATGATTTCATGATTCAGGGTGGCGGTTTTGACAAAGACATGCACCAAAAGCCCACCAAGGCCCCGATTCAAAACGAAGCCGATAACGGCCTGACCAACGAAGCCGGCACCATTGCCATGGCGCGTACCTCCGATCCACACTCTGCCAGCGCCCAGTTTTTTATTAATGTGAAAAACAACAGCTTTCTGAACTACTCCAGCAAGTCCACACAGGGCTGGGGCTATGCCGTATTTGGCAAGGTGGTTCAAGGCATGGATGTAGTCAATCAGATCAAAACCGTCAAAACCGGCAATTACGCAGGTCATGGTGATGTTCCGACCACCCCGATCGTCATTAACACTGCTACCTTGCTGAATACTGACGGCAAATAAGCCACACTCAGCAAAAGCCGCCCCCCTGTCTCTGGAGACCAGACCGTCGTGCATCGTGTGTTTATTTCCGACTTGCACCTGTCACCAGACCATCCCCGCCTCGTGCGGGGATTTGTCGATCTGGTACAGGAGTGCATTCGCCGTCAGGTCAATGAACTGTACATAATGGGCGACTGGTTTGAAGCCTGGGTGGGCGACGACGACGATGCGCTGTGGCTGTGCGAGGTTATCGAACCCCTGCAGCACTTTCAGCAAGCGGGTGGGCGGATTCTGGTGTTTCATGGCAATCGGGATTTTCTGATCGGGAATGCCTTTGTCCGTCAATTTGGCGCTGAACTGGTACCCGATACGCTGATCATTTCAACCGAAGCCGGAACGCTAAGACTCGAACATGGCGATGCGCTGTGTACGGATGATACGACGTATCAGGCTTTTCGCAGCCTAAGCCGCCAGCCTGAATGGCAGCAGGGGATGCTGTCGCAACCGCTGGAACAGCGTAAACAGATCGCACAGATGATGCGTCTACAAAGCCAGATGAAACAGGCCAATACCGCCGCCAATATCATGGACGTTAATACTGAAGCGGTAGAACAGGCCATTGGAGAGGCAGACATGGTGCTGCACGGCCATACCCATCGTCCAGACACCCACGTTCTGGCAAACCACAAAAAACGCATGGTGCTGGGCGACTGGCGGGAAGAATCCGGGGAGGCGGTGATTATCCGTCAGCAGGGCAATCAGATTCAGCCCGAGGTTTGGCGGTTTTAATACATTTTAACTTTGTGTTAAGGCGAAAACGCGCGTACTTCCCACCCTAGAAGAAGGCAGATCAAAACAAAGACCTAACCCGCTTTGCGCAGCAGCTCCTGCTGTTTCAGGGTAATCATCAGCAACTGAATTGCAGCAGGTGTCACTCCAGAAATTCGGCTGGCCTGACCGAGTGTCGCCGGACGAATCGCACTGAGTTTTTGCACGATTTCTTTGGAGAGACCAGACACCACTGCATAATCAAAATGTAGGGGCAGCGCGGTTTCCTCCATTCGTTTCAGCTGCTGGACTTCTTCCTGCTGGCGATCAATGTATCCCGAGTATTTCACCGCAATTTCAATCTGCTCGCCTACCTGCAGCGATTCCGTCGATCCAGTCAATTCGGCAATCTGGGCAAAACTCACCCCAGGGCGTTTTAGCAAATCGTAGGTAGTGCTTTCTTTACTCAGGTGCTCACCGGTAAGCGCCGTAAACTGCGCACCCAGCGCATTGGCCGGTGTGACCCACAGGTCTTTCAGGCGTGCACTTTCACGCGCGACACCATCCATTTTTTCACTGTAAGCAGCCCAGCGCGCATCGTCTACCAGTCCCAGCTCGCGCCCAATCGCGGTGAGGCGCTGGTCAGCATTGTCCTCACGCAACATCAGTCGATATTCCGCACGACTGGTGAACATGCGATACGGTTCCTTGGTTCCCAGGGTAATCAGGTCGTCCACCAGTACACCGAGATAAGCCTGATCACGGCTGGGTGTCCACTCTGACTGCTCGGCAGCACGGCGCGCGGCATTCAGTCCGGCCAGCAGACCCTGTACACCGGCTTCTTCATAACCCGTAGTGCCGTTGATCTGGCCCGCAAAATACAGGTTATTCAGGGATTTGGTTTCCAGAGTGGGCTTGAGGTTTTGCGGATTAAAATAATCGTATTCAATGGCATAGCCGGGCCGGGTAATGTGGGCATTTTCCATGCCCCGAATACTGCGCACCAGCGACAGCTGCACGTCAAACGGCAAACTGGTAGAAATGCCATTCGGGTACAGCTCGTGTGTGGTTAGACCTTCCGGTTCAATAAAAATCTGATGACTATCTTTATCGGCAAACCGGTGAATTTTGTCCTCAATGGATGGGCAATAACGCGGCCCAACACCTTCAATCACGCCCGTATACATGGGTGAACGGTCAAGCCCGGCTCGAATGATGTCATGCGTTTGCAGATTGGTATGAGTAATCCAGCAATTGACCTGTGCCGGGTGCATACTGACATCGCCCATAAACGACATCACCGGCAACGGCGTATCGCCCGGTTGCGGCGTCATCACGCTGAAATCTACCGAACGCGCGTCGATACGCGGCGGAGTTCCGGTTTTTAGGCGACCGACAGGAAGTTTCATTTCACGCAAGCGATCTGCCAGCGCAATCGAGGGCGGATCCCCTGCCCGACCACCGCGGGATTTTTCCAGCCCGACATGGATCACACCACCAAGAAAAGTCCCTGTTGTCAGCACGACAGCACGGGCGGAAAAACGAATACCTGTTTGCGTCACGACACCACTGACATTCTCGCCCTCGACGATCAGGTCATCGGCAGCCTGCTGAAAAATATCCAGATTCGGCTGATTTTCAAGTACATGACGAATAGCAGCCTTATACAAAATCCGATCGGCCTGGGCACGGGTGGCGCGCACCGCTGCCCCTTTGCGGCTATTGAGAATACGGAACTGAATCCCTGCCCGATCTGCCGCCAAAGCCATCGCTCCACCCAGCGCATCGATCTCCCGCACCAGATGCGACTTGCCGATGCCACCAATGGCGGGATTACAGCTCATCTGGCCGAGTGTTTCGATATTATGGGTCAGCAGTAGAGTTGCCCTGCCCATGCGTGCCGATGCCAGCGCCGCTTCGGTACCCGCGTGCCCGCCACCAATTACAATCACATCATAGGACTTGGGATATTGCATTGAGGCACCTGCACACACTAGCGGGGAAATACTGGTTTATGGATGACTTTGCCGAATAGCACCGTTGCACACACTCAGTGTGAGTCAAGGTGAGCCCAATCAGGCAAAGCCCGATCAGACTAAACAAGTCAGGTAACAGCAAGCCACCATTTGCCCAGTTTAAATACGGCGAAAAAATAGCCGAATAGCATAGCACATCTTTGCCTTGCCTAATATCCACCGGAGATGCCTTAATCTCTCAACCTATCGTAAAAATTTGCTCAGATAGATTAGGGACTTGGTGCAGATTTTGGAGCAAGCTCTTCCAAGGCTTTGGGATCCATGTATTTGGCAAATCCCAGAAATCCTTTGGAGACAGTTTCATTGGTCATTACTTCCCGCATGGCAACGGATCCAAGTAATTGAAAACTGCTTTCAAAGGCACTGCTACCTTCGTACTTCATGGCATCCATGCTTTGCGTCCGGCAATCTTTGGTCAGCAGTCGTCCCAGCAAACTGGCAACCTTGTGATCAATCGCATCTCGTTGCTGAGCATTCACAGCACTTACCGAAGCCACATCCGGATGCAAGGCAGCGATAGCAAATACCCATTTAATCATAATGGTACGGTCCGACTGAGATGTCTGGCTCACGAAACATCGCCCCATATCATCGCCATAAATACCTGCATAGCTCAGGGAGGGTATGCTCACCATACCTGCGAGTGCTAACGCAAACATACCTGTTGCGTTAGCACAGCGCTGCTTCGTTTTAAGTCAGAACTGAGTAGAATCAATGATCATTATTTGATTAAGCCTATTAGTGCAAATAGCAAGCTAAAAGAAATTAGCCCAGCGGAAATGCGCCAGCGCTACACGTTCTCGGTCTGCCTATGCAAGCTCAGCCAATAAGCTCACTGAATTCATGAGCCGCTGAGCACGCATAAAATTAAGCAGCGTTTTATGGACAAGGATCAATGCGCCATCAACACAAACAGCGTCGCAATAATGGCCGGAACTGCCTGAATAAAGAATATTTTACGGCTTACCGTCATTGCGCCGTATACGCCGGCGACGATCACGCAACCCAGAAAAAATAACGTTACGGCAGTGTCCGGACGCACCAGCGACCAGATCAGCCCCGCGCTCAGAAAGCCATTATACAGACCCTGATTCGCCGCCAATGATTTACTGGCTTCCGCAAATTCTGCTGTCAAACCAAAAGCTTTACGACCCAATGGCTTCGTCCAGTAAAACATTTCGAGTACTAGAAAGTACGCATGCAACAGCGCGACAAGCACCACGAGACCTTGACCGATTATGCTAAAATTCATCCGCTCATTCCAATTCAGTTTTCCTAACCAGTAGTAATACCAAGTCATGGAAAAATCAAATTTTTTTCCTCCCCCTGTTCATGGTATCGCAGCCAGCAAGCACGTGATTCAGGTCAGCTCACCTCAAACAGTTATCCACTATCTGAGCGAGAAATTCCCTGCCATCCCCTTTGCCTCCTGGCAATCACGTTGCCAACTGGGAAAAATCTTCGATAACCGCGGCAGTACACTCAGTGGTAACGAACCCTGCGTTGCGGGCACAACGATTTACTATTATCGGGAAATTCCCGATGAGCCGGTGATTCCCTTTCAGGAAAAAATTATTGCAGAAACAGAACACTTGCTGGTCGTGGATAAACCGCATTTCCTCCCGACTATACCCGGCGGGAACTATGTCCAGCAAACGCTGTTAACACGGCTCAGGCAATCGACGGGTAATTATCAATTAGTGCCATTACACCGGCTGGACAAGGACACCGCTGGCTTGGTCCTATTGTGCAAAACCCCTGATAAAAGAGAATCCTACAGTCAATTATTTCGCAACCGGAGCATTCATAAGCAGTATCTGGCAATAGCCGCCAAACCTCCCAGTCACACTGAGCCATTTACTTATCGCAGCAGACTGGTTAAAGGGGAGCCTTTCTATCGTATGCAAGAGTTCAGCGGGCCAGCCAACGCGGAAACCCGTATCAGCCCGTTACGGCCCGTGCTTAGCCCGTTCGACGACCAGCTCCAGTGGTTATACCAGCTGGAGCCCGTCACTGGCCAGCAACATCAGCTTCGAGTCCACATGGCTGCGCTCGGAATACCGATTCTTAATGATCCATTGTATCCCGAGTTAAAGCCCTACGCTGATGCAACCACAGCACCACTCCCCGACTATTCTGAACCGCTTCAATTGCTTGCATCAACGCTAAAATTTATCGACCCGGAAAATGGTGAACACCTGTTTTTTAAATCCAGTAGGCAGCTGGATTATTTGGAATTCGATTAGCGGTACAATCCAGTAGCAGGCAAACGCTTTTGCCCAGCATTATTGGATGCGTTTTACACGTAAATTTTTAGAGGCAAAGCTCTTTCACAAATGCTGAATTGTCTGATGTTTATAAGCAGGCGGTTTGTTACACTTATTCAATCTCAGGAGAACACTCATGGCTAAAACGGAAGTCTATCAATTACGTCTGGATTCCGAAGAAAAAAAACAGGCCTTTGAAGTATTTGCTGAATTGGGTCTCACGCCTGCACAGGCAATACGCATTTTTTTTAAGCAAGTCGTTCAGACTCGTTCGATACCCTTTCCCATTCAACATGCGCGCAACGCAAATGGATTAGCAATGCCTACATCTTCGAGCTCAAAAAACAACCAGAATAGCGATATCTTCGATCAGATTGCCGACTGGATTGATCATGGAAGCAAAGCCCAAGACTAACTCATGCTAGCCAAAGACACTCGCTTCTTTATAAATTGACATCACGAGCCTAATTGAACTATCTGCTGCTAATTTCAGCTGTTGGCTTTGTCATAATTGAAAGTTTTTCATTTTTTCTTATTTAAATGTTTATCTAAAAGTGTTTTAGATAAATGAAAATCTCCCGACTGAGCGGGAGATTTTTCTTGAGCATACTGCCTAGCAAACGGATTTATAGTCTATCCGCTAGACACTAGTAACTCTTAGAAGCGCACTTGCAGACCAACTTTAGCAACTGGGTAGAAGCCATAAATTGCGTTGGCATCTTCATAGTCTTGTTTCAACTGATTGCTTTCGCTAGATACAGCCTGCTCAAGAGTACGCTTGGTTCCGCCAGGGCCAGTTGCACCATTCTCAAGGGTAGTCGGGTTAATGTTGTTATAGCTGTGAGAAACCGAAGGTTTGCCTTGCCAGAAAGCACCAACTTGGGTGAACAGTCCAATACGATCAGTGATCGAAGGCGAATAACTCAAGCCAACAAATGGCGACAGGTTACGGCGCTGGTCCAGACGGAAATTAACCCTCTCATTACCTGCAGCGTTAAATTCAGCACCGTCAATGGAAATAATACCACTGTCAGGAGCTAGCTCAGCTGTCAACTTGTTTTTGTTATACAAAACACCAAAATCAACACCGAAATTGCCCTGCCAAGGTCTCCAAGTACCGGTCAGGTAAGTATTGTCAAAATCACCCTTAAGCGTAATATCACCTTCAACGTCAGCCTTGGGCACACTGTTAACATTCAGATCGAGTTCGCCACCGTTATATCCCAGGCTAACACCATAGCTCGGGTTGATAGACCAGCCAATCGCCCCGCCGTAACCGGTGGTACCAATTTCAGCGCGTACAGAAGCAGGTTTGAAGAAAGAGAATGTCCCTACACCTTCATCGGTAACGACTGTTTGATCGGCTGCAAAGGCAGCCCCGGAGGCAGAGACGGCGGCAGCGATGGCCAGCAGACGAAGCGTTTTCATGAAAATCATCCTCTATTGATAGAAAAGATAACGAGTTCGGTCAGGGCCAATTAAACACGCATCCAATGAGGATTGCAGCACCCATAATGGTAAGTTTTATTGGTATTCTGTAATTCCACACAAATGGCAGGATTTTTTCCTTTTAGTTATTGAAGGGTTACGATAGTTCAGACCCTTTGAGTACAATTTTTCTATTGTTATTCTCATGTGTCCATAGGTAAACATCAAGTACATTTCACTGTCTACTACATTGAAAGTGTAACCTTTTATGAGACAATTGATTTTTTAAGAAAAAGCACAGGATTTTTGAGTGATCACCTAGAACATTATGGGGTTTTCCATCACGCTCATGCACAAGGGTGTCTTGGGATTGCCAATAACTCTGCGATTGCCTAAAATCGTTTGTGCTGTCTGAGGGATGCTGCGACCTAGGCCTGTCACAGGTTTACACGAGTGATAGGTACTGGCCAGGCTTGGACAGGTTCGGGGACACAGAGTCCCTAAGCAACGGCATCCGCGTTTCCTTTGTCAATTGCCCAGGAGCAGACTATGAACGCGGTATCCCCCGCTGTTGCTGATTATAAAGTAGCCGATATTACCCTCGCCGACTTTGGTCGTCGTGAAATCACCCTTGCTGAAGCTGAAATGCCTGCTCTGATGGGCTTGCGTCGTCGCTACGCCCCCAGCAAGCCGTTGGCAGGCGCTAAAATCGTCGGCTGTATCCACATGACCATCCAGACTGCGGTGCTGATTGAGACGCTGGTGGATTTGGGTGCCGACGTGCGCTGGACTTCCTGCAATATTTTTTCTACCCAGGATCATGCGGCGGCGGCCATTGCAGCTCGTGGCATTCCTGTGTTTGCCTGGAAAGGAGAAACTGAAGCGGAGTATGAATGGTGTTTGGAACAGCAAATTCGTTTGAATGGTGAGCTGTGGGACGCTAACATGATTCTGGACGATGGGGGTGATCTAACGTCACTTATTCACGCCAAGTACCCACAAATGCTGGAAAAAATCCACGGCGTCACCGAAGAAACCACAACTGGCGTTGCCCGTCTACTGGAAATGCATAAAGCTGGTACCCTCAAAGTTCCCGCCATCAACGTCAATGATGCTGTGACCAAATCCAAAAACGACAACAAATACGGCTGCCGTCACTCACTAAATGATGCGATCAAGCGCGGTACGGACATGCTACTTTCTGGCCGTCGCGCGCTAGTCATCGGCTATGGCGATGTGGGCAAGGGTTCAGCGCAGTCGCTGCGTCAGGAAGGCATGATTGTCCGTGTCAGTGAGATTGACCCGATCTGTGCCATGCAAGCCTGTATGGACGGCTATGAAGTCGTTTCTCCCTATGTTAATGGCAAAAATGATGGTACTCCTGCCAGTGTGGATACTGGATTACTCGGCAATACCGACCTCATCGTCACGACCACGGGCAATATGCATGTCTGCGATCGGAACATGCTGGGCGCGCTCAAAAAAGGTGCCGTAGTCTGCAATATTGGGCATTTTGATACCGAGATTGATACGGCCTACATGCGTGAAAACTGGCGCTGGGTAGAAGTAAAACCCCAGGTTCATCAGGTGTTTCGTTCCGGCGCTGGTGATGACTACCTGATCCTGCTGTCTGAAGGTCGTCTGGTGAATCTGGGCAATGCCACGGGCCACCCTTCCCGCATCATGGATGGCTCCTTTGCCAATCAGGTGTTGGCCCAAATGCACCTGTATGCTGAAAAGTTTGCAGATTTGCCCGCCAGCGAAAAAACTGCTGCCTTGCGCGTCGAAGTCCTGCCGAAAAAACTGGACGAAGAAGTCGCTGCAGCGATGGTCGCCGGGTTTGGCGGTGTCCTGACGCAGTTGACGGCCCACCAGGCAGAGTACATTGGCGTGTCGGTCGAAGGGCCCTTCAAACCCGACAGCTACAAATACTGAGTGATGTGCTACGAGACTTGACCATTAGGCCAATCCGACTCGGGCTGGTCTAATTCTTTCATTTATGTCTACTCTATTTTTACAGGTCAAAAGACAATGACCCTACCCATTTCATTTGAATTTTTTCCACCGAAAACCGATATCGGTGCCAGCAAATTGCTGACCGTGCATGAGGAACTGAGCCAGCTGAACCCTGAGTTTTTTTCAGTGACCTACGGCGCAGGCGGCTCCACCCGCGACCGCACTCTGTCTACCATTGATGCTTTGCGCAACAAAGCCGTGCCGGTGGCTCCGCATTTGTCCTGTGTGGGTGATACCCGCGAAAAACTGGGGGACCTCCTGCAGCGTTATCAGGGGCAAGGCATTCGCAGGCTGGTTGCCCTCCGCGGCGACCTGCCATCGGGCCAGGTGGGCTGGGGCGAACTCCCCTATGCGGTGGATCTGGTGCGGTTTATCCGCGAAACGACGGGCGATCATTTTAGCATTGAAGTGGCGGCCTATCCCGAAATGCACCCTCAAGCGGCGAGCTTCCGTCAGGATGTGCACAATTTGGTGGCTAAATTTGATGCCGGTGCAGACTCTGCCATCACCCAGTTTTTTTTCAATGCGGAAAGCTATTTTCATCTGGTTGAACAGGTGCAAAAAGCCGGCGTTTTCAAGCCAATCATTCCCGGCATCATGCCCATTACCAATGCCAGTAACCTGATCCGTTTCTCGGACAGTTGTGGGGCCGATGTACCGCGATGGATACGAAAACAGCTGGCGGATTATGGCGACGATAGTGCGAGCATTCAGGCTTTTGGCCATGACGTGGTAGCAAAGCTCTGCGAGCGGCTGATGCAGGGGGGCGCTCCTGGGCTGCATTTCTATACCATGAATCAGACGCAGCCAACGGTTGCACTGGTCGAGGAGTTGGGACTGGCAGGGTGCTAAACTCTGCCTTTTCCTATAGGTGGGACGACAGAGCCGCTTTTTTAGCGGCTTTATTTTTATATCGTTGTTTTTAAATCGTTTTTTAGATGATCGTTTGAACGATTATTGAGTCTCAACGCCCAGTTTTAAAATGAAAAAGTTCCAGATCTGTGCCATTCACTTTAAGCGCACCGCAATCGCTCGTAGCAACGTCTGTCCCTGAGCATCCAGCAAGGTCAATTTGCCGTCATCGATGCTAAACCGCCGCGTGAGCTCAATCGCGCTCAGCATGTCGGCCTCTTGTGCCAGCGAGCCTGCACACGCCATGCGGGTAGCTCCCGTATTCAGGGTAAGCTGATTGCCAGGCTGAAGCTGAAATTTTCCAGTCAGGCTATTGCAGCCTGTTGAACCCGTCAGGGTATCTGGAGAATTCAGCTGCAGATAGGGTTTATTCTGAAAAGTGGCAGCGGCCTTAGCTTTGATTTCCTGTACATCCCAGTAGGTGCCTTCTAGCGGCGCAAACGCTGTCATAGGCGAACCTGTTTCAGGAAGCGGTACTTGCTTGTAGCGGCTGCCCTGTTGTGGCAACTGTTGACAAGCTGATAGCTGCATACATCCGAGTACTAACGCAGCTAACCCGAATTTTTTCCATGGGACACTATGAGTAATACTCTTCTTCGGGAATAATGCCTTGAAACAGACAATGGGCTGGCTCATGGGGATATGCCTCAGGGGTAGATTGAACGGCTGATTGTCTATTTCATTCTAAACAAGGAGAAGAATATCTTTTGGCTTCTGATAGTTAGTTTACTGACGACTATTTGTGAATGGTGTTAATGAATCGGTAATCTTTTTCTGTAATTATTTGGAGTACAGGCGTACACTATGGTACAGTTGC
>CAUJHL010000150.1 GCA_963204705.1 Pseudomonadota bacterium
TGTCTGGAATTTGTGCTGGATGAAGGGCCGCGTAACGACTGGTTTGCCGACCATGCGATTATCTACGCCACGATTGCCGGTATTGTCGCTGCAATTGTGTTTTTCTGGCGTAGTTTTACTTATGCTGAACCGATCATTGACCTCAAGGTGTTCAGGGATAAAAACTTTTACACCAGCTCGATCATGACGTTTATTGTCGGTATGGCCTTGTATGGCATGGTCTTTATTCTGCCTGTATTCCTGGGGCAGGTGCGCGGCATGAACAGTAGCCAGATTGGTGAAGTCATGATGGTGCAGGGGGCCGCCATGTTCTTTATGGCACCGCTCGTTGCCGCCATGATGCCCAAATTTGACCCACGCAAAACGATTTTTGTAGGCTTGATGCTTGCCGCCTATGGCGTCTGGCTGGATTCGCATCTTACTATCCAGAGCGATTACGATGAACTGTTTTTGTCCCAGATCATCCGGGGTGCCGGATTTATGCTCTGCCTGATTGTGATGTCGCAACTGGCGATGGTGACGCTTCCGGTAGACCGCATCAAGAGCGCCAGTGGGGTCTATAACCTGACGCGAAATATTGGCGGTGCCATTGGGTTGGCTCTAATCACGACGTTGCTGGACAAGCAGGGAGCGTTGCATGTGACCTCACTCAATGCCCACTTAAGTTTTGATCGTCCTGAAGTGATTGATTATGTAGATAATCTCACCAAGCAATTTATCGGATCGCATGGCGCAGCAGCCCATGACATGGCGATACGGGTGTTGTATCGCAATGTGCATTTGCAGGGGTTGACCATGGCCTTTAATGATTTGCTTAAAGGTCTGGCATTATTGCTGTTTGCGGTTGCCTTTCTGGTATTTACCCTCAAGCGTCCACCCAATCTGCAAGGTGGCGGCGGTGGACATTAAGGGCTGATCGAAGCCATTTTAACCGTCCTGTTTAACTGTTCTGCTTAGGTTTTCCACCCGATACGATGACTCTGGGCGTGTCGGGTTTTTTTTACGGTAAATCTCCCTTCATCCCCGCCAGCATTTTTTGCCCGACCCAGCTCCGGGCAAATTGCGCCGCCGAACGGCCGGAACGCTGGCCACGGGTCAGAGCCCATTTGATGGCTTCGGCGCGACATGCTTCATCCAGCGTCATACCTGACTTGCCGATCCAGTGGCTGACAATGGACAAATACAAGTCCTGATCCATGCTGTGAAAGGGCAGCCAAAGCCCAAATCGATCCGACAGAGAGACTTTTTCTTCTACTGATTCCTGGGGATGTATTTCCCGGTAGTATTCTGCATCCGGCCGGGCAACCGGCAGATTTTCATGCATAAATTCAGGCAATAAATGCCGGCGATTACTGGTGGCGTAAATCAGGGTATTGCCTTTGCCGCTGGCAAGAGAGCCATCCAGCGCACTTTTTAGTGCCCTATAACTGTCATCTTCCGCGTTAAATGCCAGATCATCACAGAAAATCAGATATTTTTCCGGTCGGTGGCCCACGGCAGCCTGAATCGCTGCGATGTCTTTCAAATCCTCACGGCTGACCTCGATCACTCGCAAGCCTTCATTTGCCAGATCGGTCAGTACGGCACGGATCAGCGAGGATTTTCCGGTTCCGCGTGCACCGGTCATCAGGATGTCATTGGCAGGCAGGCCGGCCAAAAATTGACGGGTATTGCCCAGCAGCAGGGTCTTTTGCCGCTCAATACCGAGCAAGTCCGTCAAGTGCAAACTGCGGATCACATGAATCGGCTGCAACTGGCCGTTGCTCCAGCGATAGGCACTGGCAGAGAAATCCACAGGATCGGGCAGCGTTGGCAAGGCATGGCGTGCCTGTGCAATGAGCAGCCGTAGCTCGCTGGTCAGATCCGCATCGAGATTTTCCACTAATGCTGTCATTGTCGCAGCTATTGTCGGTGTCATTGACGAATACTCGCTTTATCCTGAGGTAAATTGGACAACATTGCTTGTCACTTGTGGCTGACACTATGGTATACAAGCTGTGCAGATGGAAAAAGGATTATCGGGGAGAGTAGGATGAAATGGTTTGGTTCCAGGGTTGCGGATCTCGAAAAACAGCTCGCCAATGCCACCAGCTATGAGGAGTGGCAGCAGATTGCGGCTGCGCTTGACACCGAAACTGGTCTGGATCTCTGGAAGCTGGAAAGCGCCTCGCCTTACTACGACCATACGCTGATCGCCGAACGCCTCACCACGTTGCGCCGCTACCGTCTGGAAAAGAAAGACCAGCCACTCATGCGCTCGCTGCGCGAAGGACTGCATCACGACCTTGGCAATATTGGCAATCCGCTGCTGTATGCCCATACCCACATGGGCACCAAAAAGCTGATTGAGGATTACATTGATCAGGTCTGCAAATGCCTTGATTATCTGTGTGACAATGAATTTGATTTTTTGCCGCTCGATGCCAAATACCGTTTTTTTGAAGATACCTATCACAGCTATGGCCAGCCAGCCCTGATGTTTTCCGGCGGGGCCACGCTGGGGCTGTTTCATGCAGGCGTCTGCAAGGCATTGCAAGAGCAGGATTTGTTGCCGCGGGTTTTTTCCGGTTCCAGTGCGGGCGCCTTAATGGCAGGCATGCTCGGCACACGCACCGATGAGCAATTGAAGGAAATGTACGACGGCGAAGGATTTTACGATCAGGCCTTTCATTTCCGTAAACTGCGCGATGTGTTGATGGGTGGCGGTATTGCTGATGTGCAGGTATTGAAGAATTTTCTGCGGCAAAATCTGGGCGAATACACCTTTGAAGAAGCTTTCCAGAAAACAGGCCGCCATATTAATGTGGTCGTCGCGCCCTACGATGCCTCGCAATCCGCCCGCATCATGAATGAGCTGACGTCACCTTATCTGCTGGTCTGGAGTGCCACCTTGGCCAGCTGTGCGGTGCCGGTGTTGTTCCCGCCGGTGCGCCTGACGACTAAAACTATCAGCGGTGACTACAAACACTATATGCCCTCGCAGCGCTGGGTGGATGGCAGTGTGCGCAGTGATTTGCCCAAGGATCGTCTGGCGCGGTTGTTTAATATCAATTACACGATTGCCTGTCAGGTCAATCCCCATATCGTACCCTTTATGCAGGAAGACAATTTGAGACTGGGCAAGCGTCTGCGCGACTGGCCGCGAAAAATCCTTCGCAACCAGCTGCAGAATCTGGCCATGGGCACCATGGACATTACCCGTGAGCAAATGGGCAAACTGGCTCCGGTACGCCGGATGCTGGATCATGGCTATGGGGTGATCGGACAGCGTTACTATGGTGATGTGAATATCGTGGGCGATTACAGCCTGCGGCATTACACCTATATGTTGCGGAATCCGACCAAAGAAATGTTCCAGCTGCTTCAGCGGGAAGGCGAGCGCGCGACCTGGCCAAAAATCAGCGCAATCCGTACCCATGCCAAAATCGGCAAAACCCTCAATCATTGCCTGGAACGGCTGGATGCACAGCGTGCCAAGGCCATGGAGGACAGCACGCCCTGGGGCTTGCAGGGGGAGCTGCCCATGCCGCATGGCTTCCGTGATGATGGGATTTTGCAAATTGAAGCCCGGCGGCGTCACCGTGCTCAGGTCTCGGGACATACCGAAGAGTTGCACCATCATGGCCTCTAAATCGCCATCGACGACAGGTTGTTGACCAAAAATAAGCCGTACAGACGTGACTTTCCCTTTTTTCAGGTCAGTGAAGGGATTACACTGCTCTAGGTAAAAAAGGAAGACGATCCTCCGGAAGTCCTATCAACCGGCGATCGGGCAGCGTGAAAGGCAGTTTGGCTGAGCAACAGGGAAGGCATGTATGAACGGGGAAAAACTACCGTCCATTCCAGGGTATGACATCGTTCGGGTACTGGGTCAGGGTGGCATGGCAACCGTCTATCTCGCCGTGCAGGAATCCTTTGGTCGTCCGGTAGCCCTCAAGGTCATGTCGCCGCATCTCCTCGCACAACGGGATTTTGCCCAGCGCTTTTACAGCGAAGCCCGCATGGTGGCGAGCCTGTCCCACCCGAATATTGTCACCGTCTATGATGTGGGGGCTTATGAGCAATACCACTATCTGGCGATGGAATACCACACCGCAGGCCATCTGGGCGAATTGATCGAAAAAGGCGATATCAGCTCTCAGGAAGCCCTGAAGATTTCCGCTCAACTGGCGCGCGCATTGGCATTTGCCCATGAAAATGGCATCGTTCACCGCGATTTGAAACCCGATAACGTGTTGTTTAGCAAACACGGCTCGCCCATTTTGACTGATTTTGGTATTGCCCGCGATTTGCACATTGATACCCAGATGACGCAGATTGGCTCCACCGTCGGTACGCCCAAATACATGAGTCCCGAGCAGGCGCGTGGCGAAAAAGTTGATGGTCGGGCCGACCTGTACTCGCTGGGCGTGATGATCTACGAAATGCTGACGGGCGCACCGCCGTTCAGTGCGGGCGATACCGTGACACTGGCAATCAAACATTGTCAGGACCCAGTGCCTCCCTTGCCGATGACGGCGGGACGTTTTCAGCCGCTGCTGGATCGGTTGCTGGCTAAAGATCCCAAGTTTCGCTATCAAACTGGTAATGAAGTCGCCGATGCAATCGACCAGTTATTAAAACCGCCAGCCGCTCAGGCGGCTGCAGCACCTGCCGCCGCGTCAGCACCTCTGAGCTTTGATTCCTTACCCGCCAAGGCAGCCGCGCCAGTCAGTCCCTCGGTTCCTACAGGCCCTGCCAACAGTTTTTACAAAAGTAGCGACGTGGAATCGGGAGGTTTTTTCAGCAAAAAAATCGAACGCAGTGTCAATTTTAGTGCCGATGATTTTGAAGAATTTTCCACTTATTTCCAGAAAATGACCGATGAACTGGCGGAATGGCGCCAAAAAAACGGCAAGAAAGCCAATACCTTGCATTTGTCGATTGAAGCGCATCCCTGGATCAATAAACGGATTATCGACAAGCTGAATGCGGACTTTGGCCCCGGCCATCCCTATGGTGATTTTGCCAACAGTGGCACCATCACGTTGCATCTGTACGAACCCGGCGGTGCCGAGCAGGGCAAGCGCTACATGCTGAGGGATAAAGGCACTCGGCCGACTGCAGCGGGTTAGCGATTTTTTGGGGAATAGTCTGCACTTGCTGCTTAATTCAGCAGACACGTAGTAGATTGCCCAAATGTCTGGAAGGCGAGCGGATCATTTGTTAGAATACTGCGCGTTGCAGTGTTGGCCTTGTGGGCCGAACACCACAACGGGGTCGTGGCGAAATTGGTAGACGCACTGGATTTAGGTTCCAGCGTAGCAATACGTGAGAGTTCGAGTCTCTCCGACCCCACCAAAATTTCTTTAATAAAATCAATAAGTTATAAAATTTAGCAGTCCGTTTTTCTCAAAAAACCCATTAAAAACGCGTAGTTGCGTCTACAAACGTCTAGGAGCGTCTTCAAACGTCTGTATGCGTCTAGGCGGTTCTCAGGATTTCGCTCTTTTGGTGTTGAGTTTGGCGAGTTCGGCGCGGGATTGTTCGCCGTGGATCCAGCGTGCGTAGCGTTTAGTGAGCATGACGATGCTGTGGCCAAGCTGGTTGGCGACAAACGTGGGGTTAACGCCGTCCATGAGCAGGAGGGTGGCGTAGGTGTGGCGGGCGTTATAGGCTGGTCTGGCTCGGATGCCGGTGGTTTTCATGGCGATTTTGCACGTCTGGCTCTGGACTTTTTGGTGTTCGGTAATGCCTATGTCCAGCGCATTAATAGCATGAGCGGTAAGCTATTTCGGCTGCATGTTCCGTTGGCCAAATATGTTCGATCAGGCCGGGAAGATGGGCAGTATTTCTTTGTGACGGGCGGCCTTCAGGATGATTTCGAATTTCCAAAAAATTCGATTTGTCATGTGCTGGAGCCAGATGTCAATCAGGAGGTCTATGGGGTGCCCCAGTATCTGGCAGCACTTAACAGTGCATGGCTTGATGAGTCTGCCACGCTGTTCCTGCGCAAGTACTATCTGAACGGCAGCCATGCGGGCTACATCATGTACGTGACCGATCCGGCGCAGAACGAAGATGACATCCAGCAGATGCGGGATGCGCTCAAAAAGTCCAAAGGGCCGGGGAATTTCCGTAACCTGTTCTTATATTCACCGAACGGCAAGAAGGATGGCATTCAGATCCTGCCAATCAGTGAGGTATCGGCCAAGGATGATTTTTGGAGTATCAAAGAGGCCAGCCGGATTGATGTGGCCACCATGCACCGGGTACCACCTCAGTTAATGGGAGCGACGCCAACCAATGCGGCTGGATTCGGCGATGTCGAAAAAGCCGCGCGGGTGTTCGTGATCAATGAGCTGTTGCCGCTGCAGCAGCGGCTGATGGAGATCAACGAATGGGCAGGCGAGCAGATCATTCAGTTTGACCCGTACCTATTGCAAAATTCCTAAACATAAAAAATCTATGTAAATGATTAATAAGAAATAAACCGCCAAAAAAATGGCGGTTTATTTGTGAGAAAAATGTGGCATGAACTCATTGTAGCTCACGCTACATGTAGCTCTAGCCGTTTACCCAGTGCTGCGAAAGCGGCTTCCAAGGTCTCAAGTTTCGTAGAATGGCGCAGTGACAAGATTCGGTCAATACTGGCCTGAAATCCGTCCAGCCGTCGGGCCATTTCAGCCTTGGAAACACTCTGGGCAAGCATTTCATTATACAAAGCAACTTTTGTAGCCACTTTAGTGGGAACAAATATCACTTGCTCCCCGTCCTGCGCCGGGGAAGCCGAGGGAATCGGGCGACGATCATCCATATACATCATGAAACAGGTTTCTAGTGCATCCAGACCTTCTTTGAGGCAGTCCTCTACACTGCTTCCACAGCTAGTAAGCTCAGGAAAATCACGACACTTGATCAGGTAAGTGCCATTGGTGTCGGGAGTCAAAGTTACAGCGTAGTTCATTGTCATTCTCCTCTGGCCGAGGTCATACAGCCATCAAGGCTGGGACTTAAAGTCCCAGTTGCTTGATGATGTCCTTGCGGAGGCCTTCGCCGATTTCCTTGCCTTTGTGAACTGGAAGGACTGTTTGCTTATCACCTAATCTGACGATCTTGTGAGAGCCTTTGCCCTGCCTGACCACTTCAACACCTTGTTGCTTGAGCCACCGCTCGAACTCGCTGTATTTCATATCAGCCTCCGTTCAAGTCAGTAAAGCTATAATAAAACATTTATGTTTCATTTTCAATGGAAATAAAACAAAAATGTTTTAATTTTGGCGAACTAAGGGCTAAATTTTCATGAGGATGCTTACAACAAAATCATCTGGGTTGAGGTTGCTTCACAGCTGCAACTTAACGAACCAATTTGCCACCCTCACCGAAGTATAGAACATGAAAAATCGGAGTAGCCCCTCCCTCCTGCGGGCCATAAATGTGGCTCATTATGACGATGACGAAGTTTTAGCCAGTGCTACTGCCACGGCAATCTCGTCCAAGTGTAGCCTGACGAACATTGACGAATTTTTTAGGCAGCTTTGGTGAGTTCATAATAGGTTGTGTTTTCGACTAATGCTGAGGGTGTATAGAGCCGATGGGCAGGGGGGGTGTTAGGAAGTGATGGAAGTAATTTTTATCGAATATTAAATATAAGAATATGTTTTATATAGGAAATCTCTATTACAAAAAAAGGTAATTATAAAGTAATGGAAGTAAGTAAATTTTATTAACTACATGAATAAAAAAGGGAAAATAACAAATGGGCATCACTCGAAATTACAGTAATGAATCACTTCGATATCACTCATTCATTACTTGAAGAAGTATAGGTAACTAACTAATTTTAAATGTATTTATCTGTTCATTACTTTTATCACTTCATTTTGATATGCCCCCGAAAATTCTGAAAAGTTCTTTTCATCAGGTAGATATCGACCCGAATTTCAAGCGTCGGCCATAAATCCGGATATTTATCCACTTGCAGATGTATATAGTTCGAGTCTCTCCGACCCCACCATAATTTATTTAATAAAATCAATAAGTTATAAAATATAGTGGTCCTTTTTTCTCTAAAAACCTCTTAAAAACGCCTACCTGAAAATATTTTCCCCGTTTCAGCCAAGTTCCGGGTTAAAAATGGATATGACCCTCTGGCCCTTCTCAATAAAAGAGGGGCTGATAAAGCTCTGTTACCTGAGTAGGATTATGCCTCTTCTTTTGATAATAAAAGCTTAGCTTTGTGCCTCCTCACACTGACAAAAGCGTTCGTACAACAAATTCAGAATGGCGAGCACATCGTCATTTGCCACCGAATAATACACCTGCTTTCCGTCGCGGCGAGTCAGCACCAGTCCCTCATGCCGAAGCACGCCCAATTGTTGCGACAAACTGGGTTGGCTGATCCCCACGCGCTGCTCCAGCTCGCGCACGCAAAACTCCCCCTGTGAAATATGACACAGCAACAGCAGCCGATCCGGATGAGACATGGCTTTCAACAAACCACTGGCTTTAACAGAAGCCTGTCGCATTTGATCCAGCAGGTATGCTTCGCTGCCGGAAGGAAGGACGTCGCGATTTTGGAGGGTTGCCATGGCAGGATTTGCGCACTATAGCAGTGGGGTATCCTCATGTTAGCAAACATGGTTAACCATATCAATATTATATATAATTACATAGTGTTGATGAGAGGCGGCGATACTTGCCTTGGGGCTGGCAAGTAGTCAGAGAACAAGACCAGCAAAGGGACTGGCAGGGAAAAGTCACTTAACTAAAATAATATATAGATATATATAATGTAATATTGTACTATAAGAGACAGCCACCTGTTCAGAGGCTCAGTCCATGCACTTGTTTCCAGCCATTTCTCACTATCCCAAGGTATTCCAGCAGCGAGGCAGTTCGCCGCTTGTTGCGATTTTGGGTACTTGTCTGTGGATGGCAATTCCGGCAGTGCCTGCCGTTGCTGACACGGGCCCACAGTTTTCCTATCAAGGAAACGTCGAAGCCAGCCGACAGACCGTGTTGGCCGCACAGGTGTCGGGTACGATTGTTGCGTTGCTGGTACAGGAAGGCCAGCGGGTGGGCAAAGGGCAAGTGCTGGTGCGACTGGATGACCTGAGTCAGCGCCAAAATACCGCGGCAATGCAGGCTCAGGTGCAAGCAGCTGATGCCCAGTCCCGCCTAGCCCAACAGGATTTCAAACGCCAACAACTGTTATTTGCAAAAAACTACATCAGTAAAGCGGCGCTGGACAGGGCACAGGCGCAGCTGAATTCCACTGCAGCTCAGGCGACAGCGTTGCGTGCACAGGTATCTGCCAGTCAGGCACAGACGGGCTATTACCAGATTCGCGCACCTTATGCGGCGGTGGTGAGCGAGGTTCCCGTGAGTCTGGGGGATATGGCCATGCCGGGCAAACCCTTGCTCACGCTGTACGATCCAGCTTCCTTACGGGCGAGTGTGTCTGTTCCGCTGTCAGTTGCCGGTGCCTTAGAGCAAAGCTCAGCGCCGATAAGGCTACAGCTGGGTACTCAGCCAACACTATCGTTTCAAGTGAAGCAAATCGACTGGCTGCCACAGGCCGATGTACAGACCCAAAGCCGTGTGATGCGCTTGCGGCTACCGGCGGGAACACACGCAGTGCCAGGTGAGCCGCTCAGAGTCACGCTATCACTGCCCGAAGACACGCAGAAGATTGATCCTGCAAGGTCACGCACTGAGGCGCCATACAGTCTGGGGCAATCTGTCAGTCTGGGTAAATCGGTCTGGATACCGGCACAGTCGGTCGTCCAGCGTGCAGAGTTGACGGCAGTTTATGTCGTTGCTGCGGGCAAAAAGCATTTGCTGAGACAGGTTCGACTGGGTGAGCGGCGTGGCACGGTGGTGGAAGTGCTCAGTGGCTTATCGCTGGGTGAGCGGGTGTTACTGCGGCCGGAGCAGACGCCTCCGCAGTCTATCAACACCGCTGGGAATTCGAAATGAAGGAGTCCAGACAATCAGAAGGCAAGAATTCTTTGCATGATCATCCAGCTGCCAAGCCTTCTGCACTGGGGATTTCCGGTCGGCTGGCGCACTATTTTCAACGTTCACGCTTGACGCCCTTGCTGGCGTTGGTGGCTTTTTTACTGGGTGTGTTTGCCGTCCTCGTCACCCCTCGGGAAGAAGAACCGCAGATTGACGTCACCATGGCAAATGTCATCGTTGCGTTTCCGGGTGCTTCCGCCAGGGATGTCGAGCAACTGGTGTCCAGCCCGGCAGAACAAGTCCTGTCGCGTATGCAGGGGGTGGAGCATGTCAGCTCTATTTCCCAGCAGGGCATGGCGCTGATTACGGTGCAATTTAAGGTCGGCGTTCCCCGTCAGGCCGCATTGGTGCGCCTGTATGACACGGTCAATAGTAACAGTGATTGGCTTCCGCCAGCGCTGGGTGTGTTGCCGCCGGTTGTAAAGCCCAAGGGCATTGATGATGTCCCCATCGTCACGCTGACCCTGCATGGTACCCGTCCCGATCAGACACCCTATGATCTGGAAAGGGTGGCGCATTCCATGGAGGAATCCCTGAAGCGGGTGCCCGGTACACAGGATGTACGCACAATAGGCGGGCCGGGGCGAGCGGTTCAAATCGCCGTGGATCCAGCCCGGCTAACTGCCTTGGGAGTCACGCTGGCACAAGTCAGGCAAGCAATCCAGACGGCCAATGCAGGTACGCCAACAGGACATTTGTTGCAGGCTAATCGTTCGATTGCGCTGGAGGTCGGTGGATTTTTGCACACTGCTCAGGAAGTGCGTGAGCTGGTGGTGGGTGTGCAGAATCAGCATCCCATTTTTCTGTCCGATGTTGCAGAAGTGAATGAAGGCCCAATGCCCGCTCAACACACGGTGTGGTTTGGTTATGGCAATGATCCGGAGACCTTGGGGCGTTTTAAAGCAGGCAGCGAATTTCCTGCGGTGACGCTGAGCATTACCAAAAAGGCGGGTGAAAATGCCATTGAGGTCGCCAACGGCATTCAGGCGCAGGTTCACCAGCTCAAAAATACCCTGATTCCCGCAGATATTGCAGTGGTGGAAACACGCAACTATGGCAGTACGGCCAATGAGAAGGCCACCAAACTGATTCAGAAACTCTTCTTTGCCACGCTTTCGGTGGTAGTGCTGGTCATGGTGCTGCTGGGCCGTCGGGAGGCTGCCATTGTGGGTGTTGCGGTCATTCTGACCCTGACGGTGACCTTGTTTGCCTCGTGGGCCTGGGGCTTTACTCTGAATCGGGTGTCACTGTTTGCCCTGATTTTTTCCATTGGGATACTGGTCGATGATGCGATTGTGGTCGTTGAAAATATTCATCGACATCAGCAGTTGCATCCGTCTTTGCCATTGGAAGAGATCATCCCGGCAGCCGTTGATGAAGTCGGTGGGCCGACCATATTGGCGACACTGACGGTGATTGCGGCGTTGTTGCCCATGGCTTTTGTCAGTGGTTTGATGGGGCCCTACATGAGCCCGATCCCGATTAATGCCAGTATGGGAATGCTGTTGTCGCTCGGTATTGCCTTTATGCTAACTCCTTGGCTGGCAAGGCTTTGGCTGTCTTCCGATGCAGCTCATGCGGCGTCATCCTCCCAACTTCAGAACGTCATGACCCGTAGTTTTCAGGCGATCTTTCGGCCCTTACTGAACCCTATTTCCGGTACCCGTAATCGCTTTGTTTTAGGGCTGGGAATTATGGGTCTGATTGCGCTGGCTGTTGCCTTGCCTATAGTCGGTCTGGTTCACCTGAAGATGTTGCCCTTTGACAATAAATCGGAATTTCAGGTCTTGGTCGATCTGCCCAAAGGTACCCCAGTCGAGCAAACGGCCGCGGCACTGCAGGAGATGGGTCAATACGTCGCCACCATCCCTGAAGTCATTAATTATCAACTCTATGCAGGGACTGCTGCTCCGATCAATTTCAATGGGCTGGTGCGGCAATATGAGTTGCGGCAGGGCAGTGAGCAGGGAGATTTGCAGGTTAATCTGGTGGGCAAACATGATCGTAAACGCCAGAGTCATGCGATTGCCACGGATGCCCGCACGGCATTGGTCGCCATTGGAAAGCGCTATGGCGCTACCGTAAAAGTGGTCGAAGTTCCTCCAGGACCGCCAGTCCAATCACCCATCGTGGCAGAAGTCTACGGGCCGACTGCGTCCGGTCGCCTGACCGTGAGCAAACAGCTCGGCCAGATATTCCAACAAACGGCCAATGTGGTGGATGTGGATCAAAGCCCCCGCGACACTGGCCCACAGCTCAGTGTGGTGGTAGACCGGCAAAAGGCAGCGCGTCTTGGGGTGGATCAGGCAAGCCTGGTGACGACCTTGCGCGGAGGACTCGAAGGCGAGGCGATTGGTTATATGCACGATTTACAAAAATACCCAACGCCGATCGTGTTGCGTTTGCCTGCCAGTCAGCAGGGCGACCTGAACCGATTGCTGGCGCTGACAGTGCGTTCACAGACCAGTGGTTTGCCGGTTCCCATTCGCGAGCTGGTCAGTCTCGAGGGTGGGCAGACTCAGCAGCCGATTTTTCACAAGGATTTGATGCCGGTGAATTATGTCGTGGGTGACATGGCTGGAAAGCTGGACAGTCCGCTGTATGGCCTGTTTGCCATGCGCGACCGCTTAAAGGACTTGCGTGCCCCTGATGGCCAACAGCTGGAAGAGTATTTCATCCATCGCCCGATCGATGAATACCATCGCTATGCGGTGAAATGGGAGGGCGAATGGCAAATTACCTATGAAACCTTCCGCGACATGGGCCTCGCTTATGGGGTTGGCCTGATCCTGATCTACCTGCTGGTGGTGGCGCAGTTTGGCTCGTATCGCACTCCCCTCATCATCATGGCACCCATTCCCCTGACCATCATCGGGGTAATGCCGGGGCATGCGCTACTGGGGGCACAATTTACCGCGACCAGCATGATCGGAATGATTGCTCTGGCAGGCATTATCGTCAGAAATTCAATCCTGTTGGTGGATTTCATCCGGCTGCAAACCGAGTCCGGAACACCTTTTGCGGAAGCCGTGGTGCAATCGGCGATTACCCGTGCCCAGCCCATTTTCCTGACAGGACTGGCCGCGATGCTTGGGGCATTCTTTATTCTGGATGATCCTATTTTTAATGGTCTGGCCATTTCGCTGATCTTTGGGATTCTGGTGTCAACCCTGCTGACGCTGGTGGTGATTCCCTTGTTGTATTACGTGACGTATCGCGAGCGCGTGGCGCGAACGGGTCATGTGTATGAGCGCTGAGAGAAGGTTAAAAGCAAATCGCGCGAGCAAATCCGCGCAATTGGATAAACGTGTGGTTATTGGTTGTTGGCGAAATTTTCAACGTGAGAGGAAACCATCATGAAATCATGGCAAGTCGTCCGTCTTATGGCGGGAGTCTTCATCCTGCTATCGCTGGCGCTAGGCATGCCCGGTAGTCCGATTTTTGTCAGCAGTTTATGGCTTTGGTTTACTGCCTTTGTCGGGGTCAATCTGTTGCAAAGTGCAGTTACTCACTGGTGTCTGATGGAAAACATCCTGCGGAAACTGGGTGTCGAGCCCGGTTGCTAATTGGTTTGCTCATTGGGTTGCTAATCCGGTTATTAGGGCCGCGTGACGATGTGGCATTTGTTGGGAGTTCAACCATGCAGTACTTGCCTGTGGAAAGGTCGCGTTCGCCGATCCGGATTGCCATTTGGGCGGTAGTTGGGTGTGTGCTGATGCAGTCAGTAGCCGCACAGGCGCAGACGCTGGAAGCCTTATGGCAGGCAGCCAGCCAGTACGCACCAGAGCAGCATCTCGCTGAAGCAGAACGGGATATTGCAAAGGAGCAAGGCAAACAGGCAGATATTCCGTGGAAGCCGCAGGTCTCCGCCCAAATCGGCCTGGGAGTGGGTGGACAGCGACTGGACATTGCCGGGGCGGAATTTCAGGCACCGGGACTAGGGGCGATTGATGGCGCGGAGTTTAAGGCGTCTGCGCTGGGGGGCGGAGTAGGTCAACTCCAGCTACAAGCCGAATGGCCGCTGTATCATCCCGCGCGGCAAGCCCAGGCCGATGAGATTCGCCAAACCAGTGCGCTGGGGGAGTTGGCCTACCAGCAACAGCACCAAAAGCTGCTGCTTACGCTGGCGACGGCCTATTTTCAGCTGGCGCTTGCCCAACAGGAACAGCAGGTTCTGAATAAAGAACAGCAGTCCCTGCAACAACAGGCCGAGGAGGCGCGCTATCGGTTTAAGATCGGCGATAGCCCTGTGGTTGATGTGCACGATGCACAGGCGCGCCTGTCTGCTCTGGAAGCCAGCCAACTGTCGAACCAGACAGATATTCAGGCTCAGCAATTAGTTCTGGCTCAATTGACCGGACTGGATGCGGAGTCCATCACCGCCAGTTTGCCCCAATCGCTGCCCGTGGACGTTCCTGGCAAGGACACACTGGAAACCAGCCTGAGTGTGCAACAGCAACAAGCCCAACAAATCATTGCTAAGACCCGCTTGCGCCAATACGGGCCATGGGCGGGTCTTCAGGTGAGTGCTGTGGCAAAGGTTCAGCAGGATATTGCCTATCAGGCTAACTCTCATCTTCAACAAACGCAGGCATTGGTAGGCGTGCTAGCTCGCATTCCCTTGTTTGATGGTGGCCGTACAACAGCAAAGCAAGCGGAAGCCCTAGCCAGCCTTAGGCTAGCGGAAGCCCAACTGGAACAAACCCGAAGTGAGCTGATGACCCGGCAACACCAAGGTGTCTTGCAGTTGCGCAGCCTGATGCGGCAAAAACAGGCGATCCAGCAAGCGCTGGTTGCCAGCAGACTGCATCGGGACGCGACCCGTACCGGACTGAGTGTGGGGGATCGCACGGCACAGGACGTACTGAATGCGGAGCAGGCCGTTGCCCGTCTTCAGATTCAGGATGCCCAGCTCACTACCCAGTATTTGGTGCTGTGGCTGCAACTGTGTGCGCACAATGGGCAGTTGACGAGCCAGAAGCTCAGGGAGTTTTTAGGGTCCTGTTGTGTCGTTGCCGTGGAGATATAGGTTGCAATTTGAGCTAACCCAGACTGTTCTTAACTTTTTTCGTAATGTTCTTCTTAACTCTCTTCGTGAAGGAGCCGATCCATGGGCTGGTTCAGCAACGTATTAACAGGCGCAAAACCCTCTGTCACCCAGTTTCCTGAGGGGGTACTGGTGGTAGATGTGCGCCAGGAACAGGAATACATTCAGGGCCATGTCAAAGGCGCGCATTTGGTGCCTTTGCCGCAACTGGCGGATGGTATTGGGATTGTCTGCCCAGACCATGACCGGCCGATTGTGGTGTATTGCGCGGCAGGCGGCCGTTCGTGCACTGCGGCAGGTCAATTACGTGCTCTGGGATATACCCATGTCATGGATGGCGGCGGCATGAATAATCTTGTGCGTCAGCAGGGACTGGAGGTCGTTCAGGGTATGGATCAAGCCTGATTACTGACTGTGTGGACGCCCTGCCCGATACAGGGCCTCACCCGCGGCAATAGGATCGCCAGTCTGTTCCATCACGTCTAGCCAAGTCTGGTAGGCGGGGAGGATTTGCTGTTGCCAGGGATGAAAATCCTTGCGGAAATAGGCTGCCCAGGGTTTGGCCATCGGTGACAGAATGCCTTTTTTGCCGAAAGCCCAGCGCGCACCCTTGACCATCATTTTCAGGCGTTCAGTACGGGAAAAGCCGTCTGCTTTCAGAAACAGCTGGGCGTCATAAAAGCTATAGCCAATAAACATCAGAGTCAAAAATAACATGGCGGAGCGACGCGTCAACTGAGAAACGCCTGCAACACGCGTCATTACATCGAAAGCAACGGCTTTGTGTTCCATTTCCTCAATGGAATGCCAGGCCAACATGGCGCGTACATGCGGATGTGCTCCGGCCAGGGTGCGCTGATCACTGAAAAAACAGTCGGCCATCAGGGCGGTGACATGTTCGCAGGCAGCGGTATAGGCGATATTGAATTCAGGCGACCAGTTTTTTAACTGGTGATTGACGATTTTCTTTTGATTGGCCAGCAAACCACTCATGGGCAAACCACGCGCTTGCAGCAGGTCATTAAATTCCGTATGCACCAGCCCGTGCTGGCCTTCCTGCCGGCTAAAATCACGGACGTCCTGCTGCAGCTGGGGATCGGTGATCTGGTCACGATAGTGGCGGACGCTGCTGATAAAATAGCGCTCGCCTTCGGGGAAGGTCGCACAAACGGCTTCCAGCAAGCGCGTTTTAAAGGGGTCACCGCCAAACCAGTACTGTGGCAGGCTCTCGTCCAGCTTGAAGTCCAGATGTTCGCGTGGGGTAATCCGCTCGATGCTCCGTGGCATGGACTGCGCCATGGAGTGGGTGTTGGCTGTCACGGCTCGGTCATAGCGACGGGCAGACAGTTTATTTTTTACAGAAACGATGGTATTCATGGTGCCACTCCTGTGCAGACAGTCAGTTGATGCTGCCACCTTAAATCGGGAAACGCTAAAAAATTTGACAAAGCTGGTCTTATTTTATACACATCACGACATGAAAATTTCTTCGCTGGTGACCAGCAGCTACGTGCAATTGCTGGTCGATTATCTCAGGCATCACCGAATTGATCCCAGACCTGTACTGGGAGAAGACATGCTGGCCATGCTGGAACGGGCAGGCAAGCAGTCTGGTTTGCGGCCACTCATGGATCATGAGGCGTTTTTGCGCTTGCTGGAACGGGTGGAGGAAGTGTCACCGTCACCCACACTGGGTTTGCAGGCAGCAGAGTACATTCATGCCGGGCATTTTGGTATTCTGGGCTATCTGGCCATGTCCAGCACCACGCTGGCAGATGCGCTGCAATACCTGAATCGCTATGGCCGCCTGTTTCACAACCTGCATGAGATTCGTACCCGTACCGTGGGAGCAGATGTCGTCCTGAGCTGGACGGTGTTTCCCGCTGATTATCATCCCCTGTTTACCGAATTGTCCCTGGCGACCATGGTGGCCTTCGTCCGGCAGCTGGTCAATGCGCCGATGGCATTGAGCCGGGTACAGTTTGTTCATCCGCTCCAGGGCGACAAAGCCGATTACGAACGTTTTTTTGGCTGTCCGGTTGCCTTTGGCCAGCCTCAGGTGGAGTTGCAATTTCCGCTCACCATGCTGGGCTTGCCCTTGCGCCAGCCCGATGCCACCTTGCTGAATATCCTTGAACAACAGGCTGCACAGGTATTGGCGGGTTTGCCGCGTGAAGATATCTGGCTGCAACAGGTGCGTTTGCACATTGTAAGGCTGTGTCGGGAGGGCAATCCTACGCTGGAAGCAGTCGCAGACGCCCTGCATCTGACTCCACGCACACTCCAGCGTCGGCTTGCGCTGCATGAGCTAAAATTCCAGCCCCTACTGGATGAAACCCGCTATAAACTGGCCGCTCAGTACCTGAGTGATCCCAATCTTCAACTGGTGGATGTGGCATTTCTGCTGGGATTTTCCGATCAAAGCTCAATGACACGGGCCTTCAAGCGCTGGTCGGGTGAAACGCCTCATGCCATGCGTGAGCGACTCAGCAAAGGCTCCTGATAGTGATTTAAAGTGATTTGAAGTGATCTGGATGTAACCTATTATCATAGGGCTACCCAGAGCCTAATCTGCGTTCTAAGCTGCCCTCTAGAGACGCGCTTGTTTTATACTGCGACTTTGTGGACGCCACTGAGTCTTACGGTGCCGTCATTGTCCCGTATTGAAGCTGCCATGACCGTCTCTTTTTCCCAACACCAGGCTCTGGTGATTCCTCCCGCGAATTGCTGTTTCCATTGTGGTGAAGCACTTCCGAAACAGCCTTTTTTCACGCCAGTACTGGGTGAGCCGCGGCCCATGTGCTGCCTTGGCTGTCAGCTCGCGTGTGAAAGCATTCTGGAAGCAGGACTGGAAAGCTATTACCTCGATCGTTCAGTGATCAGTCGTACTGCCCCTTTGCCAGAATCCATGACGCTGCTGTCGGCCTACGACCATGCCGGACTGCAAAAAGACTTTGTCTATGGCGAAGATGGCAGCCAGTGTGCGGACCTCAGTGTCTCCTTGCTGCGTTGCACCGCCTGTAGCTGGCTGATTGAGCAGCGGCTTACGGCCGTGCCAGGGGTAAAGCAGATTTCCGTGAATCTTACACAGCAGCGCCTTCGACTGGTTTGGGACCAGGCAAAGGTGCCTTTGAGTCAGTTGCTCAGCCAGATCGAGCAGCTGGGCTATCCCGTGCGTCCGTTCCGGCAGGATACGCATGCGGCGCAACTGGCGCAGGACAGCCGGCGTTTGCTCATGCGCCTAGGAGTGGCCGGACTCGGGGCTATGCAGGCGATGATGTTTGCTACTTCCTTGTATCTGGGACATTACACGGGGATGTCGCTGGAGATCCGGGATTATTTTCGCTGGATCAGTCTTGGAGTGTCATTGCCGGTTGTGTGGTACGCCGGATGGCCATTTTTTTACAGTGCATTCAGGGCAATTCGCGCGCGCACCGTCAATATGGATGTTCCGGTCAGTATTGCTCTGGGGGTGACGTTTATTCTCAGTGCCTACGCAACACTCACTGGCGCGGGTGAAACGTATTTTGATTCGGTCAGCATGTTTGTATTTTTTTTGCTGGCGGGTCGTTTTGTTGAAATGCGGGCCAGACTGAAAGCCAGCCAATTTGCCAGTGATCTGGTGACGGTAGAGCCCATACTTGCCCATCGTATCACAGCGGATGGAATTCAGGATGTGGCGGTACAGGAGTTGGCACCGGGTGATGTGATTCAGATCCGTGATGGTGAAACCATTCCTTGTGATGGCATTGTGATGACGTTAAATAGTCATTCGGATGACAATAACAGTTTGCTATCTACTGATACGCAGTCTAATCAGCACCCATCCACTGACGTCTATCTGTCTGAGGCCTTAATCAGTGGGGAAAGTGAACCCGTCCGAAAACGTAGTGGCGATACCGTGCTGGGTGGCAGTCAGAATTACGCCATGCCCTTTACCCTGCAAATAACACATACCCCTGAAGGCAGTCAGCAAGCCGTACTCGATCAACTGATGCAGCGTGCCTTGTCGGAGCGGCCCCGTATTGCCCAGCAGGCGGATGCCATGGCCAAATGGTTTGTGGCGCGGGTACTGGTACTGGCCGTGCTGGTATTTATAGGCTGGTGGTTTGTTGATGCCGATCGGGCCATCTGGGCGACCCTTGCCGTATTAGTGGCGACTTGCCCGTGTGCGCTCTCGCTGGCCACGCCGATCGCCCTGACAGTAGCGACTAACCGATTGACTCAGGCGGGGTTCTTAATCACCCGTGGGCACGTGATTGAGGCCATGGCGACGGCGACAGATGTGGTTTTTGATAAAACGGGAACCCTGACACTGGGCCAGCCCGAACTGATTCAGTGTTTGGTGCTAAAGGGTGCACCCTGGAATCAGGAACAGTGCCTAGCCCTGGCCGGTGCCATGGAGCAACTCAGCAATCACCCTCTCGCCCGAGCATTGCGCAAAGCCAGCGCACACTTGCATTTGCCAGAACTGGAGCGTTTGTCACTGTCGCCTTCGGGGGGTGTCAGTGCAGTGTTTGAGGGGACAGAATATCGTTTGGGCCACGCCGATTTTGTGGGGCTGAGTGCGGAGTACGTCACACAGTGGCACAGCGCGCAGTCATCCTTACAGACCCCAACGGAAGCGGTAAGCCAATGGGTATATCTCACCCGTCAGCGCAAGGCAGATGACGGGGTATGTAAACTCCCATCATCAGAATCAGCACAAGAATCAGCACAAGAGTCAACAGCGACTCACCTTGTGGTGGCATTTGGCTTTAATGACCCAGTTCGCCCACAAACACGCGAGACCATTGCTGCAGTGCAGGCGCAGGGCATTTCGGTGCATATCCTGTCTGGTGATCCCGGTAGGCATCCCTTTGAATTGGCAGAGCAATTGTCGATTGGCTCGGTACAGGGTGGCCTGTCACCTTTGCAAAAATCACAACAGGTCCGGCAATGGATTAGCGAGGGGAAAACCGTCGTCATGGTCGGCGATGGCGTGAATGATGCGCCGGTATTGGGCACCGCAACGGTTTCGGTTGCCATGTCTTCCGGGGCGGATCTGGCGCATTTGTCTTCGGACAGTATTTTGCTGCGGGATGATTTGCTAGCGTTGCTGGAGGCACGGAAGATCAGCCAGAAAACCCGGCAGATCATACGGCAAAATCTGAGCTGGGCCTTTGCCTACAATCTGGTGGTGCTGATTCCTGCAGCGCTTGGCTATGTACCGCCGTGGCTAGCGGCTATTGGTATGAGTGTGAGTTCTTTGTTGGTCGTGATGAATGCGATGCGACTGGCTAAAACACACTAATCGGCTAAAGAAAGCGGTTGGCTGAAAAATACAATTGGCTAAAAAATGCAATTCGCTTTAACAAAGCTGTTGGCCAAGCCCTAGGCATGAACGCGCGTGAGCCTATAGTGCTGAGTGAATCGAAAGTGACTAAAAAATGTCGCTCACTTACAGGGTATGCAACAGTTCACTAAACCGGTCAACCGCCGGAAAATGCAGGCCCTGCCGATGCGGGTGCCGACTGTCAGGCTGCAAAATCCCCAACAGGTAGCGAATCCCAAAGTGTTTTGCGGCATGCAGTACCGCCTCGCTGTCATCCACCATAAGAGTATGCTGAGGATCAAAAGGATAGGCGGCAGCCAGCCTCGGCCAGAAGCCTTCCTGCTCCTTGGCAAAACCCAGCTCGTGACTACTGATCAGATGCTCAAAATAGGCTGATAATCCGGTTTGTTCCAGTTTCAGGGAAAGCACAACCGGATGGGCATTCGTCACTAGCCATAGGGTTTTGCCTTTGGCTTTCAGGTTTGTGAGGGTGTGAATCACTTCCTGCCGCCAGCCAATTCGGTGCTGATGCTGGCGTTTCAGCGCTTCGAGGTCTATCCCCAACTGATCACTCCAGTAGGGTAACGAATACCAGTTGAGCGTTCCCTGTTGTGCCTGAAAAATGGGCAATAGGCGGGCCAGTGCCTCGCCGGGTTCGCAGCCCTGCTGAAGTGCAACGGCCGCAGGAACGGCCTCCTGCCAGAAGTGATTGTCAAACGATAGATCCAGCAGGGTTCCGTCCATATCAAACAGGGCGGTATGAATGTCATTCCAATCGAGCGGCAACACAGACAGTACCCTTAGCCTTAGGGGAAATGGTAGGCTAGACGACTTGAATCCGGTGTGCAATCCCAAGACATCCCTGGCATAGGACATCAGCAGGATTAGCCGCTAAAAGCAGGTTAAAGCGTTCTGACAATCGCTTTGATAACCGCTCCGACCATCCTTGAGGGTAGTATTATTACTTTTGTACATCGTGCGCCGGAATCCTCTGAAGTGACTCAGGACAGCAGCCCGCCAGCTCATACTTTACAGCAGAATGCGCCAACGGTTTCCGCACTGGATTCCAGAGTCGCCGTAGCCGATCTGGTCAGCCTGTTAATTCAGACCCATCATTTACTTAGAGCACACTATCAATCGGCTGGTGAGAATCCAGAGGCTTTGTCTGTAGAGCAAAAATCCGATCATTCTCCCGTAACTCAAGCCGATCTGGCCGCGCATCACTTGATTGTTGGCCAGCTGGCAACCTTGACGCCTGGTATTCCTGTGCTATCGGAAGAATCCGCTGATACTCATCATTCGCGGCACTGGCAGGAGTATTGGCTGCTGGATCCACTCGATGGCACGCGCGAATTCATCAACCGTACCGGTGAGTTTTCGGTCAATCTCGCGCTGATTCAGCACCATCGGGTGGTGTTTGGCATGATTGGCTTACCGGTTCAAAAGGCGATCTATCTGTCTGCCGACGATGGCTGTTACCGTTTTGATCAGACGGGTTGGCAGCGCTTGCCCCATGCGGGTGAGGAAAGTCAACGGAAGGAAAAAAAGGACACGAGGGACGCAGACACCCCCCCGGCACGGCGGCACGCCAATCCGTTCAGCGTGGCGCTATCACGCAGGGGAAAATCCCAGCGCGGCCCGATTTACCAGCAATTTCTGGAAGAACTTGACAGCCCCGGAGGCTTAGCCCTCATAGAAGCAGGCAGCGCCTACAAATTTTGTCTGATGGTAGAAGGTAAAGTCGATCTTTATCCCCGTTTTCACCCCACCTCAGAATGGGACACCGCGGCTGGACAAGCCTTGCTGGAAGCCAGTGGTGGTGCTTTGGTAGATCGTCAGGGACGTGACTTTCGGTACAATTGCCGAGAGACTTTTCTGAATAATACCTTTGTGGCAGTGCGCAACCGACAGTGGCTGTCTGCAATTCTCGGACAAGCCTGTTTTAAAGTAGATGAATAGGCTTTTGGGAT
>CAUJHL010000151.1 GCA_963204705.1 Pseudomonadota bacterium
ATTGCCTGCACTATCGGCAGTTTTCAGTGGCTGGCTCAGGGTACTTTCCCGCACCCAGAAGCGACCCACGGGTTGATCAAAGCGCCTCGGGCATTGATACCAGTCCTGATATTGTGCCAGCACTGCCGGATCTTGCGGTTCAGCAAAGGGAAAATCGACACACGCCACGCCTTCGCTGTGAGACCTGGCATAGTGCAGATCGCGCATGAGTTTGAGCGTTCCGGCCATTTCACCCATCACAGAGAAAACGAAACAGCGGCTCGGGTAAAGCGCGGGGAGTCAACACCAGTGCCCATTCCATCGGAGTGCCGGGTGTGCTCATTGGCACACCGGTGATTTATTTCACAAGTTGGATGTGGGTTATTGCTGTGTTGATTGGCTTTTGGGTCTTACCTCGAACTTGGGTGCTACTGAAGCAAAGTATCAATATTTTGATTTTGCTCGAAAGTGTGCCAGGTGAAATTGATATTAAAAATTTAGGCAATGACTTGCTGGCTTTAGAGGGTGTAAAAGGCATTCACCGGCTTAAAGTTTGGGCTATTACTTCTAAAAATGTGCATTTAACAGCGCATTTGATTGCACCCGATGTCGATCAAAGAGCTTTATACCACCAAGCTGTGGAGTTATAGTGGCATGAGCACAGGATTACCCAAGTGACTTTACAGAGCGAAGAAGATGAATGCCATCCACACCAACACCAACACCAACATAGTCATTAAAAAAACTTGACCTTAGACTTAGTCTAGGCTTTACAATAACGTCACTTTATTTTAATACGACATTATGCGTTCTACCACGTGGATTAGCGTCTTAGTTGCTTTATTCGTGTTCCAAAGTCTTTGGAACGTGGCGGCAGCTTTTTGCGTCCATGAAGAACAAAAAGCTCAAGTCGTGACACAAGAAAGTTTTCATTTTGGCCACCATCAAACCACCTTGTGTGTGTCTGATGATAAGCCACACCAGCAAAGCAGTGTTGATGACCAT
Source organism: Pseudomonadota bacterium (assembly GCA_963204705.1). Lineage (GTDB taxonomy): Bacteria > Pseudomonadota > Gammaproteobacteria > Pseudomonadales > Moraxellaceae > CAUJHL01. Next base: position 985 of record CAUJHL010000151.1, read on the forward strand.
ACTCAAACGGCAAATGATCAGTTTGAATTGGGTGAAGACCATCAAGATCATTTGCCCTCAATGGCACATTTGATTATTCCAACAGAAAAAAACTATCAACTGCCACTCGCGCTTGAGATTAAAGACCCGCCACAATTTTTTTGGCATAATGCCTATCAAGCCCCTGATTTATTGGGGCAACATCCTCCTCCTGAACTTCCCCCGCTAATGGTGGGGTAGCCTAAAATATTTCCCACCACTTCATCTAAAAATTAGTGGGAAAAAGCATGTCAAATCAATTTCAGGCGTTTATACGCCAAGCCCTTGCTGTGGGCATAACAACAGCCGCGATGCAATGGAGTTTTGCCGAACCGATCAAGACTTTGGATGAGGCTTTAGCAAAAGTAGAGCGCTATCAAAACCAAAGTGACATTGGGCAACAGCGTCAAAGCATTACAGAGCTGAACATCAAAAACAGTGGTTTATGGCAAAATCCTAGCTTAAATATCAATCAAGATGGTTTTGGTTCAAATACCGATCAAGAGCTCAGTATTACCATCAGTCAGCCCTTGGATGTGTTTGGACAGCGTAAGCTCAATCAAAAAATCGCAGAAACAGCGCACCAACAAGGGCAATTACAGCAACAACTGTGGACAGCACAAAGCCAATTGGTGGTGAAATTTGCATGGTCTCAGTTGGCTTTGGCACAAGTTGAAAAATCGCTGTATGCCGCACAACTCAAAGTGAGTCAAAACAATTTAGACAGTGCCAAAAAACGCTATCAGGCGGGCAGTATTGCTTTGGTTGACTATGAACGTGCGCAAATCGAAAGTTTGGATATGCAGCGCTTATACCAACAAGCGGTATTGGCAGAACAAGTAGCACAGCGTCAACTATCAAACCTTTGGGGCGAAACAAAAGCCGATATTCAACTCAATGCGACCTCAATGCCATGGCCAGATCAAAGCGATGCCACAGTACAGCGCTATATTGCTGAAGGTTGGTTGGAAAAGCTGTATGCACTGAACATTCAACAATCCAATTTAAACATTGAAAGTTTAAAAGTGCAGGCGCGTCCTAATCCGACCTTAAATGTCGGCATGAAACGAAGCCAAGCACCGAATGAAAGCAGTAATACCACATTAGGTGTCGGCGTGGATATTCCGCTGAATATTTTTAACCGCCAGCAATACAGCATTCCGATGGCCCAGCGTCAGCAAAGCCTGTTGAATCAGCAGCAACAGCGTGAGTTAAAACAGCAGATTTTAGATATCGCCAATGCCATGCATGAGCTCAAAGGGCTAAATAAACAGTTCAGTTCGATGAGCCAACAAACCACTTTGGCAGAACAAGTGCAAGTCCGTACGTTGCAAGGTTTTAAAGCGGGAAAACTGTCCATTACCGACATCCAACAAGCTAACTCACAACTGCAAAGCATACGCCTTGGGCAGTTGCAGTTATTACGTCAAGCTTGGCAGACCGCATTGAGTGCAGAAGCACTCAGCCTAGGTACCAGCTATGAACAGATCAGTAGTTCAGATGCTTATAGCCAAATTAGTAAAAATTCAATCGCACAAATACAAGACCTCATCCTTGGCGGAGCACAATAATATGCAACTAAAAAACCAATTTGGAAAAATATTACAGCCATTGATGATTGGGCTTTTGCTCCTGATTACATTTCTCATCGCTGTTGGGATTTGGTTTAGCTCAAAAGATAAAACCACTGATGAACATGCGCATGCCAAACATGAAGAATCTGAACATGCGGATGAGCCCGTGGCTGAAAAAGGACATGCCGAGGAAGGTGAAATTCAACTGACGGCACAGCAACTGACAGAGCAAGGTATTCAAATCGCTTCAGCGCAACAAGGGGTGGTGTCTCAAGTCACCGTTCTACCCGGAAAGCTTGTGGTTAATACCGATCAGCAAGCTCATATTTCGCCAAACTTTGGTGGGCATGTGGAACAGGTGAATGTTGAACTTGGTCAAAACGTACAAAAAGGACAAACCTTAGCTGTATTGTCTGTCCCTGAACTGATCGATCAACAAGCCAATTTGCGGATGGCTCAAGCCAGTTTGGATTTGGCACGTCAAGATTATCAACGTGAACAGCAGTTATGGTCACAGGGCATTTCTGCCAAGCAAGACTACCAACGGGCAGAAAATGCTTACCGACAAGCACAGATTACTGTGCAATCGGTGCAAAGCCGCTTAAACGCCCTAGGGGCAACAGGTGGGGTAAATGGTCGTTTTGCCATTAAAGCACCCATTTCAGGGGTGATTAGCCAAAAAGATATCGTAGTGGGTGAAAACGTACAATTGGCCGATCAGCTTTTTGTGATTGAACAATTTAAAGAGTTATGGCTTGAGTTTAATCTGCCTGCTCAGTACTCAGGTCAGTTACAAGCCAATCAGAGTCTGACATTTAAGCCGAATGCTTCTGAGCAAAAATATGAAGCCGTCATCCAAAGCTTAACTTCTCAAGCCGATGCACAAACAGGACGTTTGGTGGTACGTGCTAAATTAAAAAGCCAAGCGGCTGAACTACGTCCAAATGTTTTGGTGAATATCTTTTTAGACAATACCAGTTCCAAAACAGCACTTCGCGTCCATAAAAGTGCTATTCAAAACATTGAAGGTCAAACTTCGGTATTTGTAGTCGACGCTGAACAAAAAGGACAAGTGCATTTGAAAGCACAGCCCGTACAACTTGGACAAGCTTCAAATGACGCTCAATGGGTAGAAGTGATTTCAGGCCTAACAGCAGGACAACGCTATGTCAGTCAAGGCAGCTTTGTGCTTAAGTCTGAACTCGAAAAAGGCGAGGCTGATCATGCACACTAATCATGATTTATCCAAGCCTGATGGTTTGTTTGAACGAATTATTCAGTTCTCTATTCAAAATGCAATTTGGGTCATGCTCTTTGTCTGTACATGGATTGCGGTCGGAGTTTATAGCTATCAAAAACTGCCTATCGATGCAGTGCCTGATATTACCAATACGCAAGTACAAATTAATACCCAAGCCAATGGTTTTACCGCACTAGAGGTTGAGCAGCGGATTACCTATCCAATTGAAACTGCAATGGCGGGTATTCCCGATTTACAGCTGACTCGCTCGATTTCACGTTATGGTTTGTCCCAAGTCACTATTGTATTTGAGGATGGCACAGACATCTATTGGGCACGTCAGCAGATTAATCAGCGGGTGCAAGAGGTCAAAGCGGACTTACCTAGCGATGTTTCTCCAACCATGTCACCAGTTTCGACGGGTTTAGGTGAAATTTATCAGTGGGTCATTAAAGCCGAACCGAATGCTAAAAAAGCGGATGGTACGACTTATAGCGCGATGGACTTGCGGGAGATCCAAGATTGGATTGTACGTCCACAACTGCAACGTGTTGCGGGTGTGGCCGAGGTCAACAGTATTGGCGGGTTTAACAAAACCTATGTGGTTGCTCCCGACTTTAACCGTATGCAGCAGTTGAATATTTCCTTGAGCCAACTGCAAACCGCTTTACAGGAAAATAATGAAAACCGTGGGGCAGGTTTTATTGAGGAAAATGGTCAGCAACTCACAGTGCGTGTTCCGGGGACACTCAACAGTCTTGCAGACATTGAAAATACAACGGTTACCAGCCCAAATGGGAACCCTATTCGTGTTGCAGATATTGCGCAGGTTTCAATTGATCATGACCTCCGAACAGGAGGCGCAACCTATAACGGCGAAGAAACTGTACTCGGCATCGCTATGATGATGATGGGGGAAAACAGTCGAACGGTGTCTAAAGCTGTAGATGCCAAAATTCAGGAGGTGCAAAGTAGTTTACCGCAAGGCGTTAGAATCGAAACAGTTTATGACCGCACCACGTTGGTAGAAAAAGCCATTAAAACAGTGCAAAAGAACTTGGTTGAAGGCGCAATCTTGGTGATTGTGATCCTCTTTTTATTCTTGGGTAATATTCGTGCGGCGTTAATTACAGCCTGTGTGATTCCACTGTCTATGCTGTTTACTTTAACGGGTATGGCACAGCAGAACATCAGTGCCAACCTGATGAGTTTGGGTGCATTGGATTTCGGTATTATTGTCGATGGTGCAGTGGTAATTGTTGAAAACTGTATTCGCCGTTTAGCCCATGCCCAGCAGTTACTCAAACGACCGTTAACTCAGTCGGAACGCTTTAAAGAAGTGTTTTTGGCAGCGCGCCAAGCCCGCCGTCCACTTATTTTTGGTCAGCTGATTATTTTGGTGGTGTATTTACCGATTTTTGCACTGACTGGTGTAGAAGCAAAAATGTTCCACCCAATGGCTTTGACGGTTGTACTTGCACTCGTTGCGGCCATTATTTTGTCGATCAGCTTTGTACCTGCGGCTGTCGCACTTTTTGTCAAAGGTGACATCAAAGAAACTGAAAGCCGTTGGATGCTGTGGCTAAAAAATCGTTATCAGCAGGTATTGGACTGTGCCTATCAGTATAAAGCAGTGGTTTTAACCTTTGCACTGTGCTTGTTGATGTTGACAGGATTACTTGCAACACGTATCGGCAGTGAGTTTGCACCGCAACTGAGTGAAGGTGACTTTGCTGTACAGCAACTGCGCTCTCCAAGCACAGGCTTAGAAGAATCACTCCGTATTCAGGAAAATACGGAAAAGCTACTTCTGAAAAAATTCCCTGAAATACACGCTATTTTTGCGCGAACAGGCACGGCTGAAGTAGCGACCGATGTAATGCCTCCAAATATTTCAGATGGTTATGTCATGTTAAAACCCCGTGATGCGTGGCCAAACCCGAAAGAAACATTGGATGAAATGCGTAGCCGTATGCAGGCGTATTTAGCGACATTGCCCGGTAACAACAGTGAGTTTTCACAGCCAATTGAACTGCGTTTCAATGAGTTAATATCGGGTGTCCGTAGTGATGTCGGTGTCAAAATCTTTGGCGATGACATGCAAGTGTTAAATGCGGAAGCTGAAAAAATCAGTAAATTGATTCAACAGGTTTCAGGCAGTACCGCCGTTAAAGTTGAACAAACGTCGGGTTTACCTTTGCTCAATGTGGAAATTGATAAAAGTTTAGCAGCGCAATATGGCCTAAGTGTCAAAACTATACAGGACTATGTGTCAGCAAGCATTGGCGGACAAAATGTCGGTGAAATTTTACAGGGAGACCGCCGTTTTGACTTTGTGATTCGACTCAGTGAACAAGACCGTAGTGTCAGTGGGATAGCGCAACTGCCAATACACCTTCCAAATGGTGGCAGTATTTTACTTACCGATATTGCCACTGTAAAAATGATGGATGGCATCAACCAAGTCAGCCGTGAAAACGGCAAACGGCGTGTGATTGTCACGGCGAATGTGGAAGGGCGCGATTTGGGCTCTTTTGTCACAGAAGTACAAAGTCAGCTTAAGCAGTATCCTCTACCAAGTGGTTACTGGATTGAATATGGTGGTCAGTTTGAAAATCTGGCCTCGGCACAGGCTCGAATGCAGATTGTGATTCCACTGGCGTTACTGACGATCTTTATTTTGCTGATGGCCGTTTTCCATAACATCAAAGAAAGCTTGTTGGTGTTCACGGGTGTTCCATTTGCTCTAACTGGCGGTGTGCTTTTCTTGTGGTTAAGAGACATTCCCTTGTCAATGTCGGCGGGTATTGGTTTCATTGCCTTGTCTGGCGTTGCCGTCTTAAATGGTTTGGTCATGCTGACCTTTATTAAAGAGCTAAGAGAGCAATATCGCCTGCATGAAGCCGTTTGGCAGGGAGCGATTTTGCGATTAAGGCCTGTTTTAATGACCGCTTGTGTGGCGTCCTTAGGCTTTGTTCCCATGGCTCTTGCTACGGGGACAGGGGCAGAGGTTCAACGTCCACTGGCGACCGTGGTGATTGGTGGAATTATTTCTTCGACGTTATTGACCTTGGTGCTATTACCAGTGTTGTATCGTTGGATGAATGCAAAAAAAGAAACGGAAGTTCAATCCCTTAATCAGATGAAGTATGAGGAGGTAAAATAGTCTCCTCATGCTTTTTTATACTACTTGATATCAGTATGATCGCTTTTCGGAGTTCAACATGGCAAATCTGAGTCATTCTGCTAAAGCCGCTCTACGAAGACATTGTTTCGCCAGCAGCTTTTACCATCCATGCTGATACGAATGCCATGCTGCTTCAGCAGTCCCATGAACGCCTCACTGGTGAATTGGCTGCCCTGATCCGTGTTGAAGATCTCCGGCTTGCCGTAGCGCGTCAGCACGTCCGGCAGCATCCGCGAGCCTGCGACGGCGATGGGTGCGGTCGATCATCGCTTTGCGCTCAGCAGCCTCGCTTTGCTGAGCGCACGCCCTAAAAAATCGATTTCCAGTGCCTGCTCACCGATCTTGGCGTGCAACTCCTTGAGGTCCACTGGCGGGCTGGAAGCAGACTCAGTCTCGCCGCCAAAGACGCTGTCGGCCCGTTCCAGCAACTGCGATTTCCACTGGGTAATCTGGTTGGCGTGTACGTCATGCTTTTGTGCCAGTTCGGCCAAGGTCCGCTCGCCTTTCAAGTCTTCCAGCGCCACTTTGGCCTTGAAGGCTGGACTGTGATTCTGACGCGGACGTCTACTCATCTTTCGCTCCTGATTTCATGGGCTTATCATGCCCGAATCAGGCCGCCTGTCCACTTGGCAGACTGTCCGAATTTGCGGGGCCAGCTCTGACTTGCATGGCGTACTCCTCAGGCGTGACTTATAGCCACTGTAGCTACTTTCCAGACTTGCGAAAACAAGTTTTGCTGAACCAGGGGATTGGGCAAAGTCCTATGAACATCTGTTGAGAGCTTGTGTAGTAATAACGCTAAGCTTCAAGCCTTTATAAGGCATGAGCAAAAAGCCACTAATGTCAGGCTGATGGACGGCTGCTACGCAAAACGTTGATATTTAAAAAAGAGCGGAAACGTCTGATAAATACCACATGGAAAACTATGGTTATTTTAGATTTTTTATAAATGTAACGTGTTTTTTGGGAAAAACAAATGGTCCCGGGGGTCGGACTCGAACCGACACGTCATCGCTGACAGTGGATTTTGAGTCCACCGCGTCTACCAATTTCACCACCCCGGGCGGGATGCACGCAGCGCGTGTCGAAGTTGCAGGCGGCTATCATAACCGCTCCATTGACCAAGTCAAGATGAAAGCTGCGTTTCCAGCGTCTGCCTGATTCTTTCCTGCTCAATGACCAAAGGCCGGAAAGTCGCAGGAAAATCAGGAAGGGTAAATGGCAACTCCGGCCAGATGTCGTTCACGGTGAACAGCGTATCCAGCGGCAAGGGCAGCCGCGTTTCGATTAGGCTCAACCGGGATGGATCTTCTCCTGCAGCGATCAGGTCAATGTCGATTGGTACCTTCGTATCGCCCTTGCGGCGTCCACGCTGGTATTCCCACGCGTCCAATACCGCTTCCAGTTCAATGATATTGAGGTCAGCCTGCAGGGTGACTGCCATGTTCCAATAGTCCGGCCCGCTGCCATCACGGGGAGGCGTTGCGTACAGCCGCGAACAGGTCAGTTTGCCCAGCGTTGCCAGCCAGAGCACGCTCGCACATACCTGCTGTTCAGGCAGATCATTACTGCCCAGACTAAGGACAAACCACATTCAGGGACGCTCAATGCGCACACCGACGCTGTGTGCCTGCGGGACGGCAAGCGGTTTGCGAACTTCCACCACCACGTGGCTCACCGCACACTGTGCCAGCAGCCAGTCTGCAATTTCTTGCGCCAATGTTTCGATCAGGTTGGCTTTGCGCTCACGCACCAACGCCGTGATGCCTTGACTGACCGTGACGTAATTCAGCGCATCTTCCAGCCGGTCTGACGCAGCCGCTGGACGAATATCGGTGGTGAGAGAAACGTCAATATGCAGCGTTTGCTCAATCGCCCTTTCCCAGGCAAATACCCCAATCACACAGGGCACCTTTAAACCAGTGATCTCTATCCGATCCGCCATAGGGTCATACTCTAGAAATGGTGGGGAATGGGCAAAAAATGAGGAAAAAACTGGGCGAGTATCGAGTTAATGCAGAAACCCAGTGCAGCATCTTAGTGCAACAACTTCGGATCAGTCTGTTGTATCAGATTCAGCCGCATGTCCCCAAACAGATCCATATTGGGTGTCAGTACTCGCATAAACCGGTCAAAATACAGCATCTGCTTCATCAACAAAGCAAAATCCCTTGGGAAATGAATGCCATGACGCTCACCGATACTGACCATATCCAGCATCAGGGCATTCAGATCAGACACCTCACCATGCAAAATCGCCTGTGGATCGGTCGTCATCAGCACACCAAAGACTTTCTCCAGGTCCCGTGCAAGTTGCTGGGTATCAACGGCTTTATGGGTCATGCCCATGTCCAGCATGCATTCCGCCATGGCGCCATAATTCATGTGCTGCAGGGATTCCATAAAACGGATACAGGCCTGCCAGACTTTGGGCTGTAACTGACCAACGATTCCAAAATCAATAAACCCGATGCGTCCATCGGTCAGCAGCATCAGATTTCCGGCGTGCAGATCGGCATGGAAACTCTTACACAGCATCAGGCTGGCAAACCAGGTATTCATCGCCGTGATCAGCACCTGAGAAGGATCCCTGGTGTACTGACGCATCACCGATACATCGGTCAGTGGCACGCCATACAGGCGCTCCATGGTCAGCACCGTTCGCGTAGAGGCCTGAGGGAACACCTTGGGCACAACCACATGTTTGTTTTGGGTAAATTCCAGAAATTGCTGAAAATCCGCACAGTTTTGTGCTTCCTCGACAAAATCGACCTCACGCACCATGCGCAGGCGAATCTCATCAATAATGTCGGAAATTGCCGCAAACCGCATGCGGGGCATGGCCAGTTCCATCAGTCGCATGGCGCTATGCACCACGCCCAGATCGGTGTGCAAAATCGCTTCGACACCGGGTTTTTGTACCTTGATGACGACATCTTCCCCCGTCACCAGTCTGGCAGCATGCACCTGCGCAATCGACGCAGAAGCCAGCGGCGTATGCTCAATGGAGGCAAAAATCTGATCGAGTGGCTGCTCGAAGGCATCCTTTAACACACTTTCAATCTGGGAAAATGGCAAGGGGGCGGTCTGATCCAGACACTGCTGAAATTCTTCCACAAATTCACGGGGAAAGAGCGAAGGCGAACTGGCAATGAACTGACCCAGTTTGATATAAGTCGCCCCGAGATGCTCAAAGGTCTCACGCAGCCATTGGGCCGTTGGTGGCTTCTCGGTGGCAAAGCGAATCCCGGCGACCGCTGCAATACCCGCAGTTTGGCCAAGTCGGGCAACGGAACGGAGTCCATCCAGCACAGGGTGTCGTTTCATGCGAATTCTCTCTTGCTGCTAAAGGGGTGAACCCAAAGTGTCGCCACAAATGACACAATCGGGGTCATGACTGAAACGGATCAGTCGCTGCTCGCCAGTCATGCCATCCCACAGCAGTAACTTTCCTGCAAGTGGACTAAGGTTCAATCCCAGCGCGAGTAAAGCATGATGCGCCTGCAGGGTGGCCATGATCTGGGGCGTCGAAGCCAGCACGCCATTGGCCGCACAGCTACGGTCGTCTATACCAGATTCCCCAAACAGACAACGGTAACATGGCCCTTCCGGTGGAAAGTAACTGAGTTGTCCGACCATCCCAATGGCAGCCGCAGAAATCAGGGGTATGCCCTGCGCATGACAGACCCGGTTAATCAGGTCCCGCGTCGCGAAATTATCGGTGCCATCCAGCACTAGCGTACAGTCCTGAACGATCTCCTGCAGGCTCGCTTGGTCAACCCGTTCCAGCCGTGCCGTTACCTTTAGCCAGGGCGTGGTGTGCTGTAATTTTTGCGCGGCGACCATGGCCTTGGGAGCTCCAATATCCTCTGGCTCAAACAGCACCTGTCGCTGCAGATTACTATCATCCACCGTGTCGGCATCCACCAACACCAGCTCACCGACGCCAGCGCGTGCGAGCAATTGCGCGCTCACTGTCCCCAGTCCACCCACACCGATCAGCACGACTTTGGACTGCTTTAATCGGTACTGAGCCTCCAGATCCCATTCGGGCAATAAAATCTGGCGGCTGTAGCGCAGCAGTTCCTGATCTTCAAACTCTGGCATGGTTGTCGTCATAGCGCCCCCGACTGACCCGATCGTTTCCACCATAATCCTGCAACGTTTCAATCGCGGCATAGCCGCATTGACTCAGGAGTGATCGCACCGCGGCACCCTGATCATGGCCATGTTCCAACAGCAGCCAGCCTCCTATAACCAGCCAGTCCGGCGCCTCTGCAATGATTCTGTGCAGGTCAGCCAGTCCGTGGTCTGCAGCAACCAGAGCACTGAGTGGTTCGTGCGTCAAATCAGGCAAATGCTCGTCCTGTTCGTCTATATAAGGAGGATTACTGACAATAACGTCAAAACGAGGGAATTCAGCCCTAAAGGATTCCGAATCCGAATAGCACCTAGACCCAAACCCAGACTCAGATACAGGCCTGAGCGCCTCAAACCAGTTACCTTGCCGCCAATGAATCGTTAGGCCCAGCTCGGCACCATTACAGTGAGCCACGGCTAAGGCATCGGGAGATTGATCCACTGCGGTAATTTCCCACGCAGGGCGGCTGTGTTTCAACGCCAGGGCAATGGCACCGCTGCCCGTGCCCAGATCCAGCGCACGGCCCTGTGCGTTGTTCATTTTTTCCAGGGCCAACTCCACCAGCCGTTCGGTGTCTGGACGTGGGATCAGCGTGTCTACCGTGACCTTGAGCTGCAGTGACCAAAATTCCTGGCTACCAAGGATGTAGGCCAACGGTTCACCCTTAGCGAGGCGCTGTAGATGTGCATTAATAAGGCTCAATTCATCGGTGGTAAGCGTTTGCTGGATGAGAGAATCTTTCTGCATTCTGAGCCACAACCGATCCCGCCTGATGACATGCAGAACCAAATCCTCGGCATCTCGCCGCTGGGGATGATCCTGCCAGTTCGCGAGTAAAGCCAGCACGCTGCGCATTTAGCCGCCATTTTCCTGAGCGAGCATGGCCAATTGGTCGGCCTGATATTCGCGCAGCAGGCTCTCAAGCAGCTCCGTCAGATCACCTTGCATGATGGCATCCAGTTTATAAAGCGTCAGGTTAATGCGGTGATCGGTCATACGTCCCTGAGGAAAATTATACGTACGAATGCGTTCTGAGCGATCGCCCGACCCCACCAGATCGCGCCGCATACTGGCGGTGGCGTCCTGCTGTGCGGTCTTTTTGGCTTGCTCCAGACGGGAAACCAGCATTTTCATCGCCTTGTCACGGTTGGCATGCTGACTCCGTTCCTGCTGGCACTCCACCACGGTTCCCGTCGGCAAATGGGTAATGCGGATAGCAGAATCGGTTTTATTGACGTGTTGGCCGCCAGCGCCACTCGCCCGATAGGTATCTATGCGCAAATCAGCGGGATTGATTTCCACGGTAGTATCCAGATCGACTTCGGGCAATATGGCTACCGTACAGGCCGAGGTATGCACGCGCCCCTGCGATTCGGTTTCCGGGACTCGCTGCACCCGGTGCGCACCACTTTCAAACTTGAGCCGACCATACACGCCCTCGCCTTCCAGCCGGCAAATGATTTCTTTATAGCCGCCGTGCTCACCTTCGTTTTCGGAGAGAATTTCCAGCCGCCAGCCGGATTTTTCAGCATAACGGGCATACATCCGAAACAGATCGCCAGAAAAAATCGCTGCCTCATCCCCACCTGTTCCGGCCCGAATCTCCAGAAATGCCGAATGGCTGTCACTGGGATCTTTGGGAATCATCAAGATATTCAATTGCTGTTCAAGATCAGCAAGTTGCTCATCCGCAGCACGAATTTCCTCATCCGCCATTTCGCGGAACTCAGGATCGGCTCGCATCTGTTCGGCAGCTTCCCGATCGGATTCTGCCTGCCGAAAAGCAGCCCAGACCTCGGTGACCTCGCCCAGTTCACGGTGCTCACGGGACAGCGCCCTAAAGCGACTGTTATCGCTGATCACACTGCCATCCGACAGCAACGCGGTCACTTCTTCATAGCGATCGCTGAGCTGATCAAGACGTAAACGCAGGGAATCTTTCATGGCACGGCACAGGGTTCATCTCGGGGGGCAAAATTGTGCCATAGAGAGGGGTGGCTTGTCCGCTTTTCCCCAATCGAAGGAGCTGGCTCACAACCCTTTGATCTGAAAAAGAGGGAAAAAGGTGCCAACTCTATCTGCTTGAAAAATTTAGTGACAGTAATGACTTAAGATATTACATATACAATACACCGTGGCAAAAATGTTAAAGCACCAACATAATGCAGTCCCTTTGCCATCAATTTGGTTAAAAAACTTAACAGTGTCTTTGGAATTGTCCAACATTAATTCAATCTGTACTCCTTTGTTCAAATCTTGTCGATCCACAATGTGTAAATTCTAAGAAGAAAGCCGTTCAAAACGCAGCACTATTATTAAGGCATACTACATTATAAACAAAAACTTATAAGCTATGGTAGCAATTGCAAATTGAATTAACATAGACGAGTAAAATGTGTGGCATGGATAGATTTTGCACAATTACCAACAAGTAGATCATTATTATGAAAAACGCAGAAATTTCGCTTCAAGAAGGTGAACGACTGAAGGCACTTGGCTACTATCAGATTCTAGATACATGCCGGGAGGCGGCGTACGACGAAATAACCCGGATGGCTTCGTTGATCTGTGAAACTTCCATGGCAATGATCAGTTTTATTGATTGCGATCGACAATGGCTCAAGTCAACCCATGGGCTCGAGTTGACTGAAATATCCCGTGATTTTTCCATTTGCGCTCATACCATTCTCGGTAATGAGCTTCTATCGGTGGAAAATACAAAAAAAGATGACCGGTTCGTAAACAGCCCTTTCGTCATTTATGCTCCCCATATCCGATTTTATGCAGGAGTACCGTTGATCACACCGGAAGGTTATTGTATCGGTACCCTGTGTGTGCTGGATCGTGAGCCCAGAAGACTTTTCGACTCCCAAAAGGCCGCAGTGGAATTCCTGGGAAGACAAATCATGAGCCTACTGGAAACGCGGAGAACTGAATCTGTCCTTCAAAATACAGTCAATCATCTGGAACGCTCCAATACCATTAAAGACCAGCTACTCAGCCTGATTTCCCATGAAATCAAGACTCCCTTTACCAGTGTGCTGGGTCTGGCCGATTTGCTCAATGAAGAGTCGAGTATTGAAACCAATTCTGAACTGCACGAAATGATTGCGGATCTGCAGCGTTCCTCTCATGAGATTTATGACTTTTTGGAATTGTTGTTATTGTGGTCGCGTATGGAGAAAAACGTCCTGACCACGCATCGGCAGGCGTTTACCATTTCAGAAATGACTAGCAGCACACTGGCGCGTCTGGCCGTGGATTGCCGACGTCAGAATGTCACACTGGATATTGAGCATCATCAGTCGGGGGTTGTTTTGGCAGACCGCACGATGGTGAAATATATGATGGAAGTTATGTACCATCTGGGTTGCAGTCGTCTGAGTGCTGGCGAAGTATTAACCGTCTGCATCCAGCCAAATGGTACAGAGCTGGAATTCCGCGTGCATATGCCTAAAGAGCTGATACCGGATGAAAATATCGACAATCTTCTGGAGTTTGAATTCCTGTTGGAGCATCAGGAGTCGCATGGCATTTCCAATGGATTACTACTGGAAATGATCCTGTGTCGCCGGCTGGCTGAGGCCAATCAGGGCAGTTTTAATCTGTCCATGTCTCCTGAACTGGGTACCGTGTGTACGCTCGCATTGCCTCTGGCTGAAATACTGAATGAGCCGCCAACTCCGAACCGGCGTGAAACAATTTTTCATGAGCCGAAACAGCTGACGTCCTGAATAACGTCGCGGGCTTGAGGCTGACCAGCAGCAATTTAATACACGTCATAAAGCAGCACTCAATTCAGCATCTGACTTTTCAAACGACTCAGTTCATCGCGCACCCGTGCCGCATCCTCAACTTTCAACTCACGCGCGAAATTCAGCATTCTCGCCTCCAGCTTTTTAATATGCTTTGCCAATAATTGCGGATCGCGTAGCAGATGTTCATCAATATCAATTGGTGCATTTTTAATGACAACATTATCGTGTTCTGGCTGAAGCACTTCGCCC
>CAUJHL010000152.1 GCA_963204705.1 Pseudomonadota bacterium
CCAACTAACCGGCCAGCGCCATCTCCCCCCCTGCCAGCAGAGACGACTACCGGCCCGACACTGAGCCGGAACTACACCACCACCGGGTAAGCAACCCGCGTCACAGGACGATTTGAGCAAAGTCAACGGCAGGCTCGCCGCGTGGGTTTACGATAGGCCACGAAATTTAAACCAGACGCTAAACTCAGGCTAAACGTCTTGAGGCGATTAAAACACCACCATCTGGTCGCGGTGAATCATCTCACGCGACTGCAGTTCACCCAGCAATTCCGTGATGCGGTCGGTGGGCTGACGGACGATTTTACGGGCACACTCGGCATCGTAATTCACTAATCCCACAGCGATGCGTTCACCGCGCTCGCTCAGGCATTCCACCACTTCCCCGCGCTCAAAACTGCCCTGAACCGCAATTACACCCACTGGCAATAAAGAGCGTTTGCCTACGCGAAGTGCAGAAATCGCTCCCTCATCCAGCACCAACCGTCCAGCGGTTTGCAGGTGGGCAGCCAGCCATTGCTTACGGGCGGTCAGCCGGTCACTGTCAGCGGTAAGCAAGGTTCCCAGTGTCTCTCCTGCCATTAAGCGCAACAGGACATTGTCGGTCTGGCCGCTGGCAATCAGGGTGGGGCAACCCGATTTGGCAGCAAGGCGGGCAGCCCGCACTTTGGTGACCATGCCACCCCTACCCAGCACGCCGCCACCACCAGCCATGGCAAACAATCCATCGTCCATCGCGCGCACGGTAGACAGTAAGGTGGCGTTGTGATCTTTACGGGGATCACGATCAAACATACCCTGTTGATCGGTCAGAATAATCAACAGCTCGGCACCCACCAGAGCCGCGACCAGTGCACCCAGTGTGTCGTTGTCACCAAAGCGAATTTCATCGGTGGCAACCGTGTCATTTTCGTTAATGACGGGAATCACACGCCAGTCAATGAGTTGACGCAGGGTATTGCCCGCATTGAGATAGCGCTGGCGATCCGACAAATCATCGTGGGTCAGCAAGATCTGGGCGCTGCTAATGTGGTGCTGCAACAGGGCCGATGACCAGGCTTCCACCAGTCCCATCTGGCCAATGGCCGCACAGGCCTGCAGGGCAGCCAATGACTCCGGACGCTGAGGCAGGCCCATTCTCACCATGCCTTCAGCGACAGCACCAGACGACACCAGTATGAGTTCATGGCCCTGTTCATGAAGCTGTGCCAGTTGCTTGACCCAGCTCCCAATGGCGTCGCGATCCAGTCCCTGACCATTTGCCGTAAGCAAGGCGGAGCCGATCTTGACCACAATCCGGCGTGCGTGCAGTTCTCGTCTGGCAGGCGGACTCGTGTTCAGTGAACTGTTATCGGGTAGTGGCTCGGACGCGTGGCTCATGGGCAAGGTCAAACAGTTAAAAGTTGTATGAGAAAGGAGAAAAACACCGCGTTAGCGACTGTAGATCACTTCCGGACCATCTTCATCGTCAAAGTCGTCGAAATCATCGTCATCCCATTCACCGGCCTCCCGTGCTGCGCGGCGCGCCTCCCGCTGGGCTTCATGCAGGGCCAGGGCGTTTTCACGGGTTTCCTGTTCCAGTCGTTGCCGGCGTTCACGCTGAGCTATGGCAAAATCAGGATCTTCGGCTTCACGTTCCTGCTCCTGCTCAATCTGGTCCATCAGGTAATATAGGACTTGCCGTGTGCCTTCGCCGGTCAGGCCAGAGGTGCGAAACACCGGACCCGTCCAGCCCAGCTCCGTGACGATCTGATCGCAGAGGGCATCGTGTTCTTCTTCCAGCACCTGATCCAGTTTATTCAGCACCAGTACCACCGGCAGTTCGGCCAGCGCGGGCGAAAAACGGGCAAGCTCCGCCTGAATTACCTGGACATTGTGCACCGGGTTCGAGCCATCCATCGGCTCGACATCGACCAGATGCAGCAGAGTACGGGTTCGCGCCAAATGCTTGAGGAAACGCACGCCCAGTCCGGCACCGTCTGCAGCGCCTTCAATCAGCCCGGGGATATCTGCCATGACAAAGGAACGATGGCGATCCACATCGACCACCCCCAGATTGGGCACAATGGTGGTAAACGGATAATCTGCCACTTTAGGCTTGGCCGCACTGACCGCACGGATAAAGGTGGATTTACCGGCGTTGGGCAACCCCAGCAATCCCACATCGGCAATGACTTTCAGCTCCAGCCGGACATCGCGCTGCTCACCTGGAAAACCCGTCGTGCATTTGCGGGGTGCGCGGTTGGTTGAGCTCTTGAAATGGGTATTGCCCAGTCCACCACGGCCACCAGCAGCAATCAGTAGCGTCTGGCCATTGGTCACCATGTCGCCGATCACATCGCCCGAGGCCACATCGACCACAGTCGTGCCTACAGGTACGCGTAACACAATGTCAGGAGCACCACGCCCAGCACAGTTGGCGCCCTGGCCATTTTTGCCCCGCTCAGCGCGGAATTTGCGCGTATAGCGAAAATCCACCAGCGTGTTGCAGTCATCATCCGCAACCAGCAGGATATCGCCCCCCTTGCCGCCATCGCCGCCGTCCGGGCCACCCATGGGAATGAATTTTTCCCGCCGGAAGCTGGCCACACCATTTCCGCCATCACCGGCCTGTACCGAGATTACGGCTTCATCGACAAAGCGCATGGACTGTCCCCTCACCCCGCAAGGGCTGTTCTATTCGTGGGCGCATAGTGTGCCACAAACTGGCCAGCAACGCATGCACAGACCCGCGACTGCTTTAAAATAGGCTATCATGCGCAGGCCCATGGTTTGCCCCGGAAATCTCATGACCCTGCCCCGCCTGCGACTTCGTAAACGTGATCAGCAACGCCTGCGCGACGGCCATCTGTGGGTCTATTCCAATGAAATCGACACCGATGTGACACCGCTTAAAAGCATTTCGGGTTCGCTGGTGCATCTGGAGGATTACCGTGGCCACTTTCTCGCCACCGCCAGTTTCAATGCCCATGCGCTGATTTGCGCCCGTGTGCTCAGTGCTCATCCAGTGACCGTGCTGGATACGGGCTTTTTTCAAGACCGCTTAACGGCGGCACTTCGACTTCGCACTGCAGCCTTTGAGCTGCCTTATTATCGGCTGGTCTATGGGGAAGCCGATCAGCTCGTGGGCGTGATCATCGACCGATTCAAAGATACCGTGGTCGTTCAGCTCAGCACCCAAGCCATGGAGGATGCCAGGGCGGCATTGGTTGCTGCACTTCGCTCGGTGTTGGGCGATTCTCTGCAAATCGTCTTTAAGAATGACGGCAAAGGCCGCCGGATTGAAGGCCTGACGGACTACGTGGAAACGCTGGTGGCACCCGGTCAAATGGCCAATCCTGTGCTGGAAGTGATTGAAAATGGGGTGCGCTTTGAAACCTCGGTGGACGGTCAGAAAACCGGCTGGTTTTACGATCATCGGGCTGGCCGGCACTGGCTCAACCACTGGGTCAGGCAGTCGGCAGCCCAAGGCCAGCCACTCAGCGTGCTGGATCTCTTTAGCTATATCGGTGGCTGGGGTGTACAGGCGGCAGCCCACGGGGCAGCTCTTGTCACCTGTATTGATGCCTCTGCACAGGCGTGTGAGCAAGTAAACGCCACTGCAGCACGGTTGGGACTCGCTCAGGTTTCTGCGATTCAGGCGGATATTTTTCACTGGTTAAAACAGCCCGTGACGCAGCAGTATGACGTGGTGGTATTGGATCCCCCCGCGCTCATTCAGAAACGCAAAGACCTACGTGTAGGCAGACAAGCCTATTTCACCCTGAATGAAGCAGCCATTCAGCGCGTCAAACCGGGTGGGTTGCTGATCAGTGCCTCCTGCTCCTCGCATCTGGAGCGCAGTGAACTGATCCTGATTCTCAACCAGATTGCCCGGCGGCAAAAAAAGCAACTGCAACTGGTGCATGAAGCGCACCCTGCCGCCGATCAGCCACGCTTGCTCACGCTGCCAGAGACGGACTACCTGAAATGTCTGTTCCTTCGCGTTTCAGTGGTCGAATAATGGGTAATAAGCTGAACTTTTTTCCAATTTCCAAACCCGATCTAACAGTGAGTCCTAAAATGCGCTGGTTACAAGTCCATGTCGACGTGGTGACGGCTCAGGTGGAAGCCGCAGAAACCCTGCTGACCGAACTCGGCGCCGCCAGTATTGTGCTGGATGACGCGGCTGACCAACCCCTGCTGGAACCATTGCCCGGCGAAATGCCGCTGTGGGATCAGGTGATCGTCACCGGCCTGTTTAGTCATTACGATTCACCCGAAGAAGGCACCGAACCCAATCCCGATCCGGACCAGATCGTTGCCACGTTACGTGGGCACTTTCCCACGCAAAGCATCACCTTTGATTATCTCGAAGAACAGATCTGGGAGCGTGCATGGATGGATCATTATGAGCCGATCCAGTGTGGTGACAACCTGTGGATTGTCCCGGAATGGCTGGAACCGCCCGTAGCCACCGCAGTGAATCTCAAACTCGACCCGGGGCTGGCCTTTGGCACCGGCAATCACGCCAGTACCTTTCTCTGCCTGCAATGGCTGGATCAATTGCCGCTGGCAGGAAAAACCGTGGTGGATTATGGCTGCGGCTCTGGCATTCTGGGCATTGCCGCCCTGTTGCTGGGCGCCGAAAAAGTCTATGCCGTGGATCTGGATCCACAAGCCATCCTCGCCACCCGGCAAAACGCTCAAACCAATGGCGTACAAGACCGCCTGTGGGTGGGCTTGCCAGAGCAGTTTAACGAACAATTGCCGGAACTGAAGGCAAATGTTATCGTTGCTAACATATTGGCTGGACCATTAATGCAGCTGGCACCCCATTTCGCTGATCATTGCCTGGCAGATGGCGATATCGTACTGGCGGGTCTGATCAGCGAGCAGGTTGAGGAAGTAAGGGAAGCTTATGCCCCCTGGTTTAACCTGAATCAACACGCCATACGCGAAGAAAACTGGTGCCGCCTCTCTGGCAAACGCCTATGAGCGAATTGACTCGCATACACGACACTAAAATTATCATGGAGCCTGCCGGATGTCGTCACACAAGACCCGCTGTCCCTATTGCGAAAGTGCTTTTGCCGTTTCTGAAGAACAACTGGCGGCCCGCGGTGGCCATGTCCGCTGTGGCAAATGTTTTCAGGTATTCAAGGCTGATCAGTATTTGCTGGACAAGGACAGTGACGTCGCGCTGGTCGATAATACTGCCCCTAAAACCGCTCCGGTCGTAAAATCCAGCCAGCCCCGTGTAGAAGCACGCGTTAACACCATTGATGATGCTGTTTTTGACTTGCTGGATGAGCCAGCAGCAACTTCCAATGAAGCCCCTACGCTTGCGGGCATCCCAGCCATCGCCGAGCCGACATCCAAACCCACTCCTACCGACACTTCTGAGGTGGTGCCACCGGTTCCAGCCCTTTCAGGTGCATCAGCTGCCCCTGCCATCCAAACGCCACCCGTACAGGCACTTGGCAACCTGGACGACGAAGAGCGTCTGGGCGAAGAATTTGATGAGCTGTTCAGCCAGATGTCACCACGGGAGATTGACCTCGATCAGGGCTACGGACGCGGTGCTTTGCTCAGTCAGGCTTCTGTTCCTGCGCTACAACCCAACCAGCTTCCCCCAGTGGAGCGACCACTGACTCAGGCTCCCATGGAAGTACTGGCAGCATCCAGCCGAATTAATATCCCCATCGTCCCGCCGTCCGTCCGGTCAGCTGTGCCCTCTCAGGCAGGTCAACCCTCACTCTTAGCCAAGAGCACCTCCACGACTCACGAAAGTATTGTGCGTACCCCGAAAGTGCCCGCTTCACTTTCGCCCGCACGTTCTGGCGGTGGTTTATCGCTGGGGGAAGAAATCAGTGACATGTTCCTCGGTGATGACAAGGGCCATGATGTTGCGGCATTGCGCCATGAAGAGCTCACTGAAGTTGAAAAGCTCAGCAAGGCTGCGGACGAAAGCTGGCTGGAAGATCTGCTGAAAGACGATGCTCCCAAAGCTGCCCCTGCCCCAGCCCCCGAGAGTCAAAGGGACTTGCCTGCCCTGTCCAGTTACCAGACTACTGGCACGAGCCATAGCTCCGACAAGGACGATGATCTGCTCAGTTACCTGAGTAAAAGCGGCGCCACCACCCGCGATGTCTCGGGCATTCATCCGATTACCCGCAATAGCCCTCGCCCCTCTGTACATCCAGACCCTGTCCCGGAGCATCGCCGTGTTGTAGTCAACACCCAGCGTACGCCCTGGGGCTATTTTCTGGGTTGGGGTTTGCTGTCGCTATTGATGTTTGTGCTTCTCATAGGCCAATACGTGTACTTCAACTTTGACCGGCTGGCCAGCGAGCCGGGCAGTTATGAAAAAATGCGGCAGCTCTGTCAGGCTGCTGGCTGTAAGGTTCCGCTGATTGAGGCCGATAAATTGAAAGTACGGCGCGTCACCGTACAGCGCCATCCTGACAATGCCCGCGCTACCCGCTTTAATTTTATCCTGACCAATACTGCTGATGAAAGCCAGCCGCTACCTGCGATACGGGTAGAGCAAAAGCGTGGCAGCAAAATCATTGCCGGACGACTGGTTCAACCTGTGGAATACCTTCCGGAAGATCAGGCCAATATCAATCGCATCCCCGCCCATGCCAATTTTTATGTGCATATTGATATCGCGAAACCGCGCTCTGAACTGGCAGGAGTAAGCTTTACCCCATCCTTTCATTAATCATTACTCGCAGCACCAGTGCCGCCTTGCCAAGAGGCGGTGCTTCTATGTGTCTATCAGGTATGTGCCAATAAGGTATGTGTCAGTCAGGGGCAATTAACCACTCAGTGCGCACACTCCGACGATGTATCCTCCAAGTGCCAAACAGCCGCCTAGCAGGATTGGCGTGAGAATACAAGACACTACTTTCCACGATATTCCTCGCTCAAGTGCTGCAAGAATAACCAGTAACTGTTATCCTATGTTACAGCATTACACGTTTGACTCTGTTTTCCCTCTAACTTCTGCGTAGAAACGGGTTTCCGCGCGGACAGGGGCTGACTTTTCAAAGAACGAGCGTCAGAGAAAGAACGTCAGAGAACGAGCGTCGTCGTGACAGTATGAGCCAGCCTGAGGGATATCCGGGTCTGACTCCGTTATGAAATCCGTACAATGACGTACCGCTGGCCGTAGTGTCGTTTTCCACAGTGGAAATCACGACACCAGCGAAGGACCTGGATAGCCTGATTCTTCTGCCTATGCTGATCTGCAGCCGTAGGCAAGAACGGAAGCCGAACCAAAAATCTGGTTCTTATGACTGTCTGTTGACGGTGCGATGCTGCACGCTGGACCAGTTCCGAGTGGCTTTGTTTTGGGAAAACAGATCTGCCCGGTTCCAGCTCTACCTTATCGGGGATCGATATCTCCGGTGTTGCGCCTAGTGAACTTGTTTCGGAACGTTGCCATGAACAGCAGAACCTCTATTTTCAATGCCCAGTCGGATGTCGCCCTGCGCCTGCATGTCGAGCGTGCCGTTCGTCATTATTTTGCCCAGCTACAGGGTGAAGAGCCTGCCAAACTGTACGATCTGGTGTTGGCTGAGATGGAAAAACCATTGCTGTCTGTTGTGCTGGAATACACTCGTGGCAACCAGAC
Source organism: Pseudomonadota bacterium (assembly GCA_963204705.1). Lineage (GTDB taxonomy): Bacteria > Pseudomonadota > Gammaproteobacteria > Pseudomonadales > Moraxellaceae > CAUJHL01. The sequence goes on from CAUJHL010000152.1 coordinate 7,619, forward strand.
CCGCGCAGCCGAGATTCTGGATCTCAACCGTGGCACGCTGCGCAAAAAGCTGAAACAGCACGGCCTGATGAGCGACTAAGCCAATCGGCACACTGACCGGAATCCCTGACAGGTTTTCCGGTTTTTTTATGGCCTTCCACTTTCCAATGACTCAATTCCCCAATGATTCCCTCTTGCTGAGCTGACCATGACTGTCTCCCGCGCCCTGCTTTCCGTTTCCGACAAAACGGGTATTGTCGAATTTGCTCGCCAGCTGGCCGAGTTAAATGTACAGCTGCTGTCCACTGGCGGCACTTTCAAGCTACTGAAAGATAACGGTATCCCTGTGACAGAAGTCTCCGATCACACCGGTTTTCCTGAAATGATGGATGGTCGGGTTAAAACCCTGCACCCTAAAATTCATGGCGGCATTCTGGCACGCCGTGGTCTGGATGAGGCCGTGATGGCCGAGCACGGCATTGCGGCAATTGATCTGGTGGTGGTGAACCTGTATCCCTTTGCTGCTACCGTGGCCAAAGCAGACTGTACACTGGCTGATGCCATTGAAAACATTGATATTGGTGGCCCGACCATGGTGCGTGCCGCCGCTAAAAATCATGCCTCGGTCGGCATCGTCGTGAATGCCAGTGATTATGACCGGGTGATCGCCGAGCTCAAGGTGGACGGTCGCCTGTCCCACGACACCCGTTTTGATCTGGCCGTCAAAGCCTTTGAACACACCGCGCAATACGACGGCATGATTGCCAATTATCTGGGCGCTCGCGTTCAAAAATCCGCTGAGGAATCCCCTGATCGTTTCGCCCGAACTTTCAATCTGCAACTTAGCAAAGCGCAAGATCTGCGTTACGGCGAAAATCCGCACCAGGCCGCAGCTTTTTACATTGACCCAGCTGCCCGTGAGGCCTCGGTAGCCACTGCGCGTCAATTGCAGGGCAAAGCGCTTTCCTATAACAACATAGCCGATACCGATGCCGCACTGGAATGCGTGAAATCCTTTAGCAAACCCGCCTGCGTCATCGTTAAGCACGCCAATCCCTGCGGTGTAGCAGTGGTACCTGAGGCTGAAGGTGGGATTACGAAAGCCTATGATCTTGCCTATGCCACCGATACCGAGTCCGCCTTTGGTGGGATTATCGCATTCAACCGCGAGCTGGATGTCGCCACCGCTCAAGCCATCATTGATCGCCAATTTGTCGAAGTGATCATTGCTCCGTCCATTGCTGACGGTGTGCTTGAGGTCACGGGCAAAAAGCAGAACGTGCGCGTGATGGTCTGTGGTGCGCTGCCCGCACCCGAAGCGCGTGCGAGCCAGCTGGATTTCAAACGCGTCAATGGCGGTCTGCTGGTGCAGGATCAGGATCTGGGCATGATCTGCGCTGCCGACCTCAAAATTGTTACCCAGCGCGCACCGACCGAAGCCGAAATTCATGACCTGATTTTTGCCTGGAAAGTCGCCAAATACGTCAAGTCCAATGCGATTGTCTATGCCAAAAATCGCCAGACCATTGGCATTGGCGCAGGCCAGATGAGCCGGGTAAATTCTGCGCGAATCGCAGCGATCAAAGCCGAGCACGCCGGACTGGTGGTTGAGGGTGCAGTGATGGCATCGGATGCCTTTTTCCCGTTCCGTGATGGCATTGATAATGCCGCCAAAGCGGGTATTTCCTGCATCATTCAACCGGGGGGTTCCATGCGTGATAACGAAACCATCGCCGCTGCCGATGAACATGGCATGGCGATGGTGTTTACCAGCATGCGTCACTTCCGCCACTAAGCGTTTAGTCCTCCCCAGCGTGTTTCGCTGCTGCATCGCTGTTCAGTCACCACAATGCAACGCGCAGCGGCAGCCAACCCAAGGGGCAGATAGGCTATACTGGAAGCCTTGATCGACACGGAATAATGACCATGAAAATTCTAATCCTCGGCTCAGGTGGCCGCGAACATGCCTTTGCCTGGAAATGCGCCCAAGACGTACAGGTCAGTCATGTGTATGTCGCTCCTGGTAATGCCGGTACGCACCACGAACCCAAGTGTGAAAATGTGGCTCTGGATATCCTCAATAATCAGGCCGTGATTGATTTTGCTAAAACAAACCATGTATCGCTGATCATCGTTGGGCCGGAAGCTCCCCTGGTGAATGGCGTAGTGGATGCCTGCCGCGCTGCAGGACTGGCCATTTGGGGGCCAACCCGCGAAGCCGCCCAGCTGGAAGGCTCCAAGGCCTTTGCCAAACATTTTCTCAAGCGCCATGGCATTCCTACGGCATTTTATGACGTGTTTACCGAAACCGAGCCCGCCAAAGCCTTTGTGGCCCAGCACGGTGCACCCATTGTGATCAAGGCCGACGGTCTCGCTGCGGGCAAAGGCGTCATCGTTGCCATGACGGTGGCAGAAGCCAACGCGGCAATTGACGACATGCTGGCAGGCAATAAGTTTGGTGATGCCGGTTCACGTGTGGTAATCGAGCAATTTTTGCCCGGTGAAGAAGCCAGCTTTATCTGCATGGTCGATGGCAACCGGATTTTGCCCATGGCCACCAGTCAGGATCACAAGCGTGTCGGTGAAGGCGATACCGGCCCCAATACCGGAGGCATGGGAGCTTACTCGCCTGCACCCGTGGTCACGGCTGAGATACACCAGCGCGTCATGGACACCATCATGCGCCCTACGGTGGATGGGATGAATGCTGATGGCGTTCCTTATACCGGTTTTCTTTACGCCGGACTGATGATTGACGATCAGGGCGTACCCCGCGTGATCGAGTTTAATTGCCGGTTTGGCGACCCCGAAACCCAGCCCATCATGATGCGGCTGAAATCGTCATTGATCGGCCTGATTGAAAGCGGTCTGAATGGCAAATTGCCCGACTCCGCCGAATGGGACAACCGCCCGGCGCTGGGGATTGTGCTGGCCGCACACGGCTACCCTGAAACGCCGCGCAAGGGCGATATTATCCATGGTCTGGGCGACAAGCCTGATGGCGTTAAGGTCTTTCACGCGGGAACTGCCCTGAATGATCATCATGTCGTCAGCCATGGCGGCCGCGTGCTGTGTGTCACAGCCATGGGCGAAGACATTGCCGATGCCCAAACGCTGGCACTCGAAGGGTGCGCGCATATCGTCTTTGATGGCGTGCATTACCGCCGCGATATCGGCTGGCGCGCGATAGATCGCTTGTCGTAATCACGCACCTGAGAGGGAGTTAGTGTGATAAGTGGGGAAGGTCACACTTCTCCACTTTTATTGACTTTCTGCAGCTGTCTCGAGACTTATTCCAGCCTTTTTCGCGACTTCGTTCCCAACAGCGATACAACCGTTTTCCGACATCTTGCCAAGTCTTAGCACGTGATTCCTAACCCATGATTAGGATCGAATTGGCGCTCGCTATTACTCTGCTTTTTCACCCAGCTCACCCGGCTGACCCTGTTCACCCATGGTCTGATGCCTGTCGTGGTCGCCATGCTCGTCGTGTTTCTCACGATCTCCAATAAAAAAACTGGTCATCGCAATGGTAAAAGTCAGTACCAGGAGCCCAGCCACCAAAGGTTTTGCCACATGCCGCTTAAAGGACTCCAGATTGGAGCTGACATGCAGTGCAGCGCCGGCGACAAATAGCCAGCCGCCCCACTCGTGCAGGGTTTTGGTCGGTTCGGTCGCCAGCTCAAAAAACATGCCCAGGCCAGTGGTTGCCATCAGGATAAGGCCAATCGCCGCCAAAGGGGTGGCAAGATTTCTGGAAATCACGAAATACTCTCCTAAAAAAAGTATAGGTGTCATGATAAAAGAAGGGGTTTACGCTAACCATGGGGTTTTTGCTAACAATCACGGAAAGGTCACCATAGCCAGACAGGCGCAACCACGGACAATCCGTTATACTACACCCGTCCTTTTCTGCCGGTATCACAGACCCCATGGCTGACTCTCCAGACAAACTTGATGAACTCAAGACCAGTGCCTTTGATCGTCGTTTTTCGATTGCCAAGGCTTCACTACTGGCCGGTACCCGCTGGGCTACTGCCAATGCGGGCACCCTGTTTTCCAGTGAGGAGGTCAAAGAACAAAAACGCAAACAGGCCATGCGTGAACAGGCCCAGTATCTGGCTCATGAAATCGGCAAGTTGAAAGGTTCCATCGTCAAAATTGGCCAGATGATGGCGCTCTACGGCGAACATTTTTTACCCCCCGAAGTGACCGAGGCACTGCACAGCCTGAACAATGACACGCTGGCCTTGTCGTGGACTGCGATTGAAACGCAGCTGCGCGCACAGCTGGGCGATAAATTGGATGAGCTGACGATCGACCGGGAGCCGCTGGGTTCAGCGTCGCTGGCGCAGGTGCATCGTGCGGTGCGCAAGTCCGATGGGCTGGAAATCGTCCTAAAAGTACAATATCCGGGCGTTGCTGAAGCCATTGATTCTGACATGGCGCTGTTTCGCAATATGCTGAAACTGACGCGGATGGTGCCGCAGACCCGTGAGTTTGATGAGTGGTTTGAAGAAGTCCGCTCCATGATGCACCGCGAAGTCGATTACCACATGGAAGCCGACACGACACGCCGCTTTGGTGAGCGTTTGAAGAATGACTCCCGCTATATCGTTCCGCAAGTGATCGACGAATACTGTACCGATCGTGTACTGTGCATGACTTTCGAGCGCGGGGTACCAATTAATAGCCCCGTGATGCTGTCCCTGCCGCAAAGTCGGCGCAACGCACTGGGCGCGGCGTCGATCGAAATTTGCGTCAGGGAAATTTTTGAATGGGGTGAAATGCAAACCGACCCCAATTTTGGCAATTACCTCGTGCGTATGGGCGACGGCAAGGAGCAGCCAGATCGCATCGTGCTGCTGGACTTTGGGGCGATCCGTCCGTTTGATGACAACCTGATCCGGGTCGCCCAAAACCTGATCATTGCGGGTTACCATCACAACATGGATAAAATGGTCGCTGCCATGCAGGGTTTCCCGTTCTTTGATGCCATTCCCGAACACGCCAAGCCATTGATAGGCTCAGTATTTTTACTGGCTACCGAACCCTTTACATCGCCTGCCTCCAATCCAGATGCACCGGCGAATGCCTTTGATAGCCAGGGCTGTTATCACTGGAAAGCCAGCAATCTGCACTCACGGGTGATTCGCAAGGCGGGTGAATCCATGATCAATCCCTATGTGTCGGTTCCGCCCAAGGAATTCATGTTTATCAGCCGGAAATTTATTGGCGCGTACACCTTTATGACGGTGATTGATGCCCATACCGATGTGCGCAGCATGATCACGCCGTTTTTGAATGGGCGATGAGGTCAGGGTTTGGGGCCGCCTTCCATAATCCCTCCCCTACTCGTCAGAAGGGCTGCATCGCGCAGCCCTTTTTTATGGATTAACCGTGTGAGAATTAACACTTGTGTGGACAACCACTTTTGTCATTTTCAGAAGACGACTGCACCATTCAGCGCGGTTTGAAGCCTGTTGTGCATACGGCTCCTGATAACCCGATATCAGGATTCCTCTGCACAAAACTCGTCTATGCTCAATACTCGTGTGCACCAAAGCGAGGTGAGCATGGCGACCGATACCGCACCGATTACCGAGCACGGCGTGGCCACCCTGCCAGAACAGGCATGGGAGCGTGCGCGTCGTCGTGCGGAGATCAT
>CAUJHL010000153.1 GCA_963204705.1 Pseudomonadota bacterium
CGGCGGGCGGCATGGTGGTGGCGATCCCGGCGATGGTGGGCTTTCGCTATTTTCAGCGCCATGTGGTGGATCTAGCCGTCGAAATGGAAGAACAATCCAGTATTTTGGCGCGGGCACTGTTTGGCCCGGCTGATACCCCACATTCTGCAGCTGCGTATCCGGATCAGGCGGGTGGCATGGTGGATTTTCAGCATTTTGAGCATGACGACCCTGTTTCCCCTGAGCGGGTGTGAGCGTCATTTATGAAATTTCGCAAGCCGCAAATAGAGTCGATCGAGCTCAACCTCACCCCGATGATTGACTGCCTGTTGTTTTTGGTGGTTTTTTTATTGTTATCCACCACTTTTAATAAATACAGCCGGCTAAATCTGGTATTGCCCCAGGCCAATGGGGTGCCCGAAAAACAGTTGCCCACGAAAATTGAAGTCGCGGTAGAGCAGGATGGTAGCTACACAGTCAATGGCGTCAAACTGGCCGCCAGTACCGAAAATGAACTGACCACGGCGATGAAACAGCTGGCCGGCTCCGATCGACAGCGCCCAATCGTCATTGCTGCCGATGGCAAAGCTACTCACCAGTCTGTCGTGCAGGTCATGGATGTGGCCGGCAAGCTGGGTTTCGTCAACCTGAATATCAGTACCCGTATTCCGCCTTCGGAGCATTAAGCCTTGCATAGTCTGGTTATTTACCGCCGCCTGATTGGTTATTTGCGGCCTTACTGGTGGGCGGGATTGCTGGTAGTGCTGGGGTATCTGATCAACGCCGGTACCGAAGTGACGGCGGCGCGGCTGATGCAATACATCATTGATGCCATCAATCATCAGGATCAGCATTCCAAAAATCTGTTTCCGTTTCTGATTATCCTGATGTTTCTGCTGCGTGGGGTGGGAACATTTCTGGGCAGTTATTTTATCGCCGTGATCGCCCGAAACGTGGTCTTTGAACTGCGAAAAGAAGTCTTTCATCGCTTGCTGTATTTGCCGGCGCAGTTTTACCTGACCCATTCCAGCGGGCATTTATCCGCCAAAATGATCTACGATGTGGAACAGGTGACGGCGGCAGCGACCGAGGCGCTCAAAACTTTATTACGAGAAGGCCTGATCGTCACCGGATTACTGGGTTATCTATTCTGGAGCAACTGGCGGTTGTCCTTGTCACTGCTGCTGGTCGCACCACTGGTCGCGGTCATTGTGCGCAAGGCCAGCAAGCGCCTGCGTAATCTGTCAGAAAAAATTCAGGACTCCATGGGCGATGTCAGCCATATCGTCAATGAAAGCATTACGGGTTACACCGTGGTGAAAAATTACGGTGGCCAGAATTTTGAACACGAACGGTTTACCGAAGCGTCCCGCCGGAATCTGAGCCATAGCCTGAAAATGGTGGTCACCAGCAGCATCAATACCCCGCTGATTCAGCTGATTATGGCCATGGCGATGGGGATGATTATCTGGATGGCGCTGCGTCCGCAAATTTTTGGAGGCACCAGTGCGGGTGAGTTTGTGGCCTATATCGGCGCGGCTGGATTGTTGTCCAAACCCGTTCGAACCCTGACCGAAGTGAACGAAAAGATTCAACGGGGCGTCGCTGCGGCTAACTCAGTATTTGAACTGATCGATACCCCGCTGGAAGTAGACGAAGGCCAGCTCACGCCCCAGCTCAGTGGCGCGGTATCGTTTGAGAATGTGAGCTTTGCTTATCCCGATGGCACGGTTGCCTTGCGTGATTTTAACCTGACCATACAGGCGGGTGAGACGGTGGCATTTGTCGGGCGCAGCGGTGCAGGCAAAACCACCCTGATGAGTCTGCTCATGCGTTTTTCAGAGCCGACACAGGGTCAGATCCGGATGGATGGTCAGCCTTTGCCGGAGATTCAGCTGGCCTGTTTGCGCAACCAGATCGCCAGCGTCAGCCAGCAAGTCATTTTGTTTGATACTTCGGTTCGCGAAAATATCGCCTATGGTCAGCTGCGTGATGCCAGTGACGCCGCGATAGAGCAGGCATCCCGCGAAGCCTATGCCGATGGCTTTATCCGCCAGTTGCCGCAGGGCTATGACACCATCGTCGGGCCGAGCGGCCTGTCGCTCTCCGGCGGTCAGCGTCAGCGTCTGGCCATTGCGCGTGCCCTGTTAAAAGATGCGCCGTTGCTGATTCTGGATGAAGCGACCAGTGCGCTGGATAATGAATCGGAGCATTACATTCAACAGGCGCTCGAAAATGCCATGAAAAACCGCACCACGCTGGTGATTGCCCATCGATTGTCTACCATTGAAAATGCCGATCGTATCGTGGTGATGGATCAGGGACGCCTGGTCGAGCAGGGGACGCATCAGGAATTGCTGGCCGCCAATGGCCTGTACACTCAGTTGCACCAGCGCCAGTTTCAGGACAGTTAAGGGAATCGGTTGCCATGAGCCACTCGCGGCACGATTCATCAGCGTCATCCACGATGTCTAGCAGCTGGGCAGTGCGTTTGCCTCAGCTCTGGCAAACCCGTCACTGGCAAGTCCGTTTTCTGTTGCCACTGTCGGTGCTGTATGGCGCGGTGACGGGACTGCGCCGCTGGGGTTACCGGATGGGTCTACTGTCCTCCTATCGAGCACCCGTGCCGGTCTGGATCATTGGCAACCTCACGGTCGGTGGTACTGGCAAAACCCCGCTGATTCAGGCGCTGGTTCAGCAGCTACAGGATCGGGGTGTGCGCGTCGGCATTATCAGCCGGGGCTATGGCGGTACGGGGCCTTTTCCTCACCGTGTGCGGCAGGACGACACGGCGGAACAGGTTGGCGATGAGCCATTGATGCTTTGCCAGAGCCTTAATGCGAATCCGAATGAGAATCTGAGTGTGAATGAAAGCCGGAGCGTGCCCATCGTTGTCGGACCGGATCGTCGCGCTGCCATAGAGTTACTGCTAAAGGAGACCCCGCTCGACCTCATCATCAGCGACGATGGCTTGCAACATTATGCCTTGCATCGGGATGTCGAATGGATTGTGATGGATACGGCGCGGGGGATGGGCAATGGCTGGTTGTTGCCAGCGGGGCCGCTCCGCGAACCGCAAGACAGCCATCCGGCGGCTTGCCTGCTGTGGAATGATACAGGTCTGCAAGTGTCGCAGGATCTGGAGCATACCCAGCCGCCAGCAAAAGGCACGCTAAACATTGAGAAGCCTTTAACAGGTATACAACCCAATGTGCGGCCCATAGAACCACCCTTAGAGCGATCCAGTGTACGATTAAGTATGCGGCTGGAACCGGGCAGTATTCTGGCCCTCGGCAGGGCTGAAACTCCTCAGCCACAGCCACCGCAGCGGGTGCATGCCGTGGCGGGTATTGGCAATCCCCAGCGTTTTTTTGCGACCGTAACGGCATTGGGTTTTGAGGTGGTTGAGCACGCTTTCCCCGATCACCATGCTTATGTTCGGGAGGAGCTGAAGTTCACCGAGCCTTTGCCGATACTGACCACGGCCAAGGATGCGGTTAAACTCTCCGCCTTCAGCGATCTGGATCTCTGGGTAGTGCCAGTGAGCGCCGTATTGAATCAAGCTGCCCTGAGTGCAGTGGACGAAGCACTGGCGCGACTAGGCATTGGGCCTGATCACAACCCCGATACTCATTGATATTCCCCCTGTCTCCCTCACCCAAGGAACGGCACCATGGCTCTACACCTCGTCATCCCCGCACGCTATGCCAGTAGCCGCTTGCCCGCCAAACCATTGTCCCTGATTCATGGCACACCCATGATCGTTCGGGTGGCGGAGCGGGTCAAAGGCATGTCCGGTATCGACTCCTGGTGTGTGGCGACAGACCACGAGGCGATCCGGGCCGTATGTGAGTCAGCGGGTATTCCGGTTGTCATGACGGACAGCCAGCATCCTTCAGGAACCGACAGGCTGGCCGAAGTTGCCCGTTTACAGGGTTGGGACGCGGAGGATTGCATCGTCAATGTACAGGGCGATGAGCCGCTGATTCCGCCGCGTCTGATCCGGCAGGTCGCTCAGTTATTGCAGGCAAAACCCGACTGTGCCATGGCCACCCTGTGTGAAAAGATTCACCATCACGAAGAATTTTACCGCGCCAGCGTGGTCAAGGTCGTTTGCAGTCAGACTCAGGAAGCCCTGTATTTCAGTCGTGCGCCGATTCCCCATGAGCGCGATGCCACCGCACTCAACCCTCAGCACCTTCCGGCGACCGCACTGCGTCATCTGGGGCTGTATGCCTATCGGGTGTCGATGTTGCAGGACTACACCCGCTGGCCCATGGGGTTTCTGGAGCAGCAGGAAAGTCTGGAGCAATTGCGCGTACTGGAAAATGGCTACCGGATCGCCATTGCCGAAGCGGAAGTTTCGTTGCCGCCGGGGGTGGATACCCAGCAGGATCTGGATCGTCTGAATCAACTGCCGCTCAGTACCTTTGAACGGGTAGACGATTAAATGGCGCGCAAACCGACTGCCGGTAGCGTTGCCAGTGCGAACAGTGAACAGGCCGCACTGGACTGGGGATATTTTCAGCCTCTGTATCCTTGGCAATTGATGGAATGGCAGCAGGTCACCCGTCGGTTTCCCGCGATTCCGCACGCCCTGTTGCTCACTGGGATTCAGGGCATCGGCAAGCGGCGTTTTGCCCATAAACTGGCGGCGTTTGTGCTGTGCCAGCAGCCTGTGAGGTCTGCTACTTCTGCGCAGGATAGCCATGGTTCAGCTTTGCCCACAGAAGTGACCTTGCCCTGTGGCCGGTGTGATGATTGCCAATGGCTTGCGGCGGGCAGTCATCCCAGTCTGATGCGGATTGGGCTGGAAGTGGATGCCAAGGGGAAACCCAGCTAGCATCTTAAAATCGACCAGATTCGGGAGCTCATGCCCTTTGTGCAAAAAACCGGCGAGGGCTGGCGGGTGGTCATTCTGGATCCCGCAGAAACGCTGAACGTG
>CAUJHL010000154.1 GCA_963204705.1 Pseudomonadota bacterium
AATTACCCGCTCCTTCATTGGCAACCGTATCGGTAGCAATCGACAAGGATTGAAATCCAAAATTCCGGATCAGAATGGGTTTGTTCGCATCAAAACTGAGCTTAATCGCGGCCTTGGTCGTAGCCCCAAAGGTAACATCCGTACCGTCAAGTTTGATTTCCTGTATCGTAATCTGACCCGATACCCCTTTGAACACCAGCCATTCTTTTTTGCCTGTCGGTGATGGCGTCCGTACTCCAAAGGCATCTACGGTATCCTGGGTGCCATCGTGATACCGATTATTCAGCGCAACAGCAATGCGGCAAAAAACCAGATTATTACACAAGGTATTGTCAAATGTACTACCGCCATTAAGCTTCATATCTAGCATAAGATCAGCTCCACCCTGGCCATTAACGGCCGTAAGCTCATCTTCAGTCAAGCTATTAAAATTGGCCCCGGCAGTGCTTGCTGCAAGTCCCAAAATTATTCCCAGGGAATATCGCATTAATGATTTCATGTATTCCCTCGCTTAATTCAGGCCAGTAGTGGTTATTTTCAGATGCTGAATCAGCAAGCCGTCAATCACCGCGGACCCAAAATTATTGCTCACCGATTTACCTGGCACTGTAAGCGGGTTAGATGCTGGCACATTTGAGACCACCTTCAAGATTTGCCCATTTGTATTTTGTCCGAATCGAGTCTGAGGATTGAGTTTGGACCAATTTCCCCAACCATTCCACCCGCCGTCACAATTCCCAAGCCAATTGGTAGTACAGGTTCGAGTACGCTGGTAAGCCTGCTGATACGTCGCATTCGCCGAGCTCGTGAGACCTGCGGTGGAAACCAGCTCGCCAAAAGAAATACCAACTGCCTCAACTCCGTTATAGGCAGTTAAAGTATTATCAGTAGCATTGTAGTTGGTAGTACCAATCGTAATACTGCTGTGGGTTGCATCGCTTCCCTGGTAACTCACACCGCCCAGTGTGACCGATGTACCGCATTTAAAAATATTGCAGGTAGAACCCTTATAAGTAGCATCCGCACCCGTATAGTCGGTATAAATCTGCTTATACACATTCGCATTATTGGGAATACGTGTTAATTCGACGGTAAAATTAGAACCGTCATTAGAGTCCAATATCAAAGGCTGGGACAAACTCCCCAATACCAGGTTGGCATTCAATCCATAAATAAAAATACCATCCGTATTGCTAAAGCTCGGAGAAGCTCCCCCGAGTGCGGGACTGGCGAGATAGGCTGTATTGGCTGTTTCCTGGGTACTCAGGCGAATCACACTGCCAAATGAAGGAGGAGTCCAGCTGTTGGAACCGGAAGCAGAGGCTGTAACATTCATGTAACCCTCTTGGGTAACACAATGTCCAGGGTTGTCACCTCCCTCAGCTTTGCCAGCATTATTGGTTGAGGAACCACATACATTATTTGAAAACCCTCCGATATTTGGAGGATTATAAGTAATAGTAACGGCACCAGCAGCCGGTGTTGCCGGGTTTACAATGGTGCTAATCGTTGGAGTACCATTTACGACCGTTGCTTTCAGATTTCGCGTATCGCCACTATTCAGCCGCAGCAAACCCGCCATACCAAAGGTATTATTATAGGAGGTGCTTAGCCCCTGATTCACATTGGCAGCAGTCACTCCATCCATGGTCTGGAATATACGAATATTCGAGCCGTTTACTCCAAATCCATCCCAGGCCGCACGCAAGCGAATACGGTCTGTCAAGCCATTAGTCCCAGACTCCGCAACCGCCGCATCACGGGTAAAGGCATCCAGCCACATATTTAATTTTAAATTATAGGCAGAGGATTCAGCAGTACCTGCGGCAGGCAAAGTAGATTTATAAAAAGGCGCCTCAATCATAAGATAAGACACAGTTTTAGAAGTACCAGCAAAGTTGGGTACTGAGGCACTACTTGCTTTAATAATCCATGGGTTATCTGCCGTACCCCAGCTATCAATCACTCGCCCAAAAGCACTCCCCCAGTCAGCCGTTACCCGACCTGCTCCATAGTTTTTACTCGACTGGGAAAGATCAAATCCATATAAATAAATATCGCCCCGCTTGTATCCTTTGGAAGCAGCGGACGTGGAAACAGGGCCCACAGGGATCAGGCGGATAAAGCCATTATCAAGCGAGTTGTCTGCTCCGTTAAACCGCATTGAAAAGTTTTCAGGCAACAGCGCTATACCCTCACCCGTGCTGGCGGCCAGCTCATCCTCGGAAATTGCGGTTAATGCAAATACGTGAGATGGCGCCAGCATCAAAGCAGTCACCGAAGCCGCCAACAGGCTGCGCTGGGAAAGGTTTCGTAATGTCGATGATGCTTTGAACGTTGGTTTCATTGCTGTCCTCTAGGCCGCGTCACGTACTGCCTGCAGTGTCCGACAAGTTGCTGTCTTTTGTGATGCCCGTCTACTCCTGACAGGCAAGGCACACCCATGCAAAGCACACCCATATGAGCATTATGGCGTTAAAAATTCAAAATGCAAAGTCTGAAGCTATTGTCCGACAACGAACCCGATAAAGTGCACTTGTCTGGCGTTTTTAACACCGCCAAGTTGCTGAAATCCCAAACACTACAGGCTTCCTGCTCACTCTGACCGTTTATCGAAAACCGACTAATGGCAATCCATTACGCTTTGTCCATGTTTATTCCAAGCCACCGAAACCATCAACCTAAAGCTCACATCTCAGAGTGGAAGCCTGTCAGGTGCGCGGCAGCGTCACGCCTGTTTGCCCCTGATACTTGCCGCCACGATCGCGATAGCTGGTCTCACATACCTCATCACTTTCAAAAAATAGCATCTGGGCGACGCCTTCCCCTGCGTAAATCTTGGCAGGCAAATTGGTAGTATTGGAAAATTCCAGCGTCACATGGCCTTCCCACTCCGGCTCCAAAGGCGTTACATTCACTATTATGCCACACCGTGCATACGTGGATTTACCCAGACAAATAGTCAATACATTCCTAGGGATACGAAAATATTCCATCGTTCTGGCAAGGGCAAAACTGTTAGGAGGGATGATGCAGACATCTGACTCTATGTCGATAAAACTGGTGTCATCGAAATTTTTCGGATCGACCGTGGCCGAGTACACATTAGTAAAAACCTTAAATTCACGGGCACAGCGGACATCGTAGCCATAGCTGGACACACCGTAAGAAATCACGCGCTGCCCGTCCTGCCCATGCCGTACCTGGGCATCGGCAAATGGCTCGATCATCCCGTGCTCCTGACTCATGCGACGGATCCAGCGATCGGATTTGATGGACATGCCTGACTCCCTGTGCGGTGCGATTTGTTTGATACCACTTTATGCGTGGTTAATAATCATCAACTTACTGAAAATTCACATTAAAAAATGCGTTTGTTATCACGAGCCCGTTGGGGAATTGCCGCAAGTCCCGCGATGACTTTTTGCGCGATGCCGCGATACAGAGGTGCCGCGCTATCCCCTGCCACCACCGAAGGCACGCCCTGATCGGCATGCTGGCGAATACTGGCATCCAGCGGCAATTTTCCAAGCAGCGCCACCTGATACTGTTTGCCCAGTTGCTCGCCGCCGCCTGCGCCAAAAATCTCATCTGTGTGGCCACACTGCGAGCACACATGCAGCGACATGTTTTCAATCACACCAACGACCGGAATCGACACTTTGTGGAATAGCTCAATGCCTTTCTGGGCATCCAGCAGCGCAATGTGCTGCGGAGTGGTGACGATAATGGCTGCTGTCACTGGTATGCGCTGGGCCAGCGTGAGCTGTATATCCCCGGTACCCGGTGGCATATCAATCACCAAAAAATCCAGATCCGGCCAGGCAGTCTGGTTAAACAGCTGCATCAGGGCACCGGTTGCCTTGGGCCCGCGCCACACGATTGGAGTGTTGTCATCCCCCGTGAGGCAGGCGATCGACATCATCGCCAGCCCGTGCGCTTCTATCGGTACAAACTGTTCCTGTTCGATCAGCGGGGTTTTTCCCGCCACGCCCAGCATGGCAGGAACACTGGGGCCATAAATGTCCGCATCGAGAATGCCCGTGCGAAAGCCCTCTGCCTGCAAGGCCAGCGCCAGATTCACCGCTGTGGTGGATTTACCGACGCCGCCCTTGCCAGAAGCGACCACCAGTATCTGTTTGATCCGCGGGTGTGGCGGAAGCTGCGCTTGGGTGGGAGGCGCTGGCCGGGTAGCTGCTGGTTCTTTTTCCGGGGTTGCGGGCAGCGTGGAATGTCCGGTTGCCGCATCCAACACCGGTGGTAGGGGCAAAGTGGATGCTGCTTTTTGTGATGACTTTAGAGAGGCTGCTTGCCCGGACGTCGCCCGTTTCTGCTGAATCAGGTGCAGGTTCAGCTCGCGGATGCCGTGCGGCTCCAGTGCATCGGCCAATTGATCGTGCAACTGCTGGGGATCACCCGCATAGCCAGCTGGCAGTTTGAGCGTCAGGCTCATGACATCGTTTTGCCGCTGGCTCTGCGTCAGTAACGAGGCAACGGTTTCCGAACTGCCCGGCAAGGTGGTCTTTTCCAGTATCTGCTGGACCGGATCGTCCGCAAACAGGGATTTAAAGGGCTTGAACGGAGGAAACGAGGAAAACATGTGCACCCTCAACAAAGCAGGTAGCCCGCACTGGGCCAAGGCGGCGATACGGGTAGTCAGAATCGGAAGTGTAGCAGTTTCTGCCCTGATTCGCCGTTTTTTTGCGTGAATATCGCTGTAAAAGCGTTCAGGCTTATCCACAACACCCTTATCCACAACCCAACTGCAGAAATTCAGACTTTTCAGTAAATTATTAACACTTTATCTATTGATTTAAAAGACTATTAAACCATGAGAAACACAAATAATCTTCAGAGTTGTCCACAGAAAATTTTCGTTAAATCCCTGGTTTATCCACAAGAAAATATTGGATTATCCACACCTTATTCACAGGCATCCGTGTCGCTTTGACCGTATTTTTATCGCCATGCCTTTGCCAGATTGGAGGAATGCAATTCCCCATGGCTTAACAGGATGACCTGATGCTTTGCTGGTGGCTTCTGGTATGCTATGGCATCGTTTTTACGGGCCATTTTTCTGGCTCATTTTGCCGTGGAGCAGCGTGTGCGCAAGATTCTGGTAACCAGTGCCCTTCCCTATGCCAATGGCCCGATTCATCTGGGGCATCTGGTGGAATACCTGCAAACCGATATCTGGGTGCGGGCGATGCGCGCGCAGGGCCATCAGGTGACGTATGTGTGTGCGGACGATGCCCATGGAACCGCCATCATGTTGCGCGCCGAGGCCAACGGACTGACACCGGAGCAGCAAATTGCCCAGGTGCAGCGCGAACACGAGCGGGATTTCGCCGGTTTTCACATTGGGTTTGATCAGTATCATTCCACCCACGCAGAAGAAAATCGCCTGTGCTCCACCGATATTTATCTGAAAAACAAGGAAAAAGGCAATATTGCTGTTCGTCCGGTCAAGCAATTGTTTGACCCGGAAAAAGGCCTGTTTCTTGCTGACCGCTTTATCAAGGGGGAATGTCCCAAGTGTGGCGCGGCGGATCAGTACGGGGATAATTGTGAAAAATGTGGTACGACTTACAGCGCCACGGAACTGAAAAACCCGTACTCCACCCTGAGTGGTGCGACGCCGGTCGAGAAGGAATCGGAGCACTTTTTCTTTCGCCTGCCCAATTTTGAGCCCTTTCTCAAGCACTGGACGCGCTCACCCGGGCGCCTGCAGAGCAGCATTGCCAACAAACTGGATGAATGGTTTGAGGCCGGTCTTGCCGACTGGGACATTTCCCGCGATGCGCCCTATTTTGGCTTTGAAATTCCCGATGCGCCGGGCAAATATTTTTACGTCTGGGTGGATGCGCCGATCGGCTATATGGGCAGCTTTCAGCATTTGTGCCGGCAACGGCCTGAGCTGGGCTTGCGCTTTGAGGACTATTGGGCGAAAGATGCGACCACTGAGCTGTATCATTTTATCGGCAAGGACATCGTGTATTTCCATGCGCTGTTCTGGCCAGCCATGCTAGAGGGTGCAGGCTATCGCACGCCAACGGGAGTATTTGCTCACGGCTTCCTGACCGTAAACGGCGACAAAATGTCCAAGTCCCGCGGCACTTTTATCAAGGCCGAAACCTATCTGCACCACTTGAATCCGGAGTATCTGCGCTATTATTTTGCCAGCAAGCTCAGCGATACCGTAGAAGATATGGACTTGAATCTGGATGATTTTATTCAGAAAGTGAACAGCGATCTGGTGGGTAAATTTGTCAATATAGCCAGTCGTTGTGCCGGCTTTATCCACAAAAAATTTGAGGGAAAACTGGCCACCACCTGCGCTGAACCCGAATTATTGCAACGGCTGATCGATGCCGGTGACAGCATTGCAGAAGCCTACGAATCCCGACAGTTTAGTCGTGCCATGCGCGAGATCATGGCGCTGACGGATCTGGCCAATCAGTACATCGACGAAAAAAAGCCCTGGGCTTTGGCCAAAGTGGATGGCATGGAGGCGGAAGTCCACGCGGTCTGCTCGGTGGGTCTGAACCTGTTCCGCCAATTGCTGGTCTATCTGGCGCCGGTATTGCCCACGCTGGCAGCTCAGGCGCAGCATTTTCTGAATATTGATAGCCTGAGCTGGGACAGTCGCAAGTCCTTGCTGCTTAATCACGATATTCGTGCCTTTGAACCGCTGATGCAACGTGTTGATAAGGACAAAGTCGCCGCCATGGTTGCCGCCTCGCAGGAGTCACTGGAAGCCACGGCAGCCAGTCCGAATACCGCTAACGCAATGCCTTCCACCGCTACAGCTAACGAGAAGGCAAACGCAAAGACGGACAAGCAGGCCAAATCGGGTGCGAAGGCTGATTCAGCGGCAGAGACAGGCGTGATCGATATCGCTGATTTTGCCAAAGTAGAACTGCGGGTAGCGCTGATCGAGGCAGCAAGCATGGTGGAAGGCTCGGATAAACTGTTGAAGTTGACGCTCAATGTCGGCCCACTCGGTGAACGCACCGTGTTCAGTGGTATCCGAACCGCCTATTCACCCGAAGCCCTCGTTGGCCGTATGGTTATTCTGGTCGCCAATCTGGCACCGCGCAAAATGCGCTTTGGGATTTCGGAAGGCATGGTCATCGCCGCCGGAAATGACGACGGAATCTTCCTGCTTTCACCGGATAATGGTGCCAAAGCAGGCGATCGGGTAAGTTAGCGTTGGGCTAAATCGGAGCTCGCCCCTTCGACAAAGCTCAGGGAGCTATCAGGTTCATTGAGCTCGTCGAAATGAACCTGTTCATCATCGCCCCTTCGACAAAGCTCAGGGGGCTAAATCCGTTGGCTGAGCTTGTCGAAGCACGTAACGTTTCACCGCCCCTTCTTTAAAGTTCAGGGACAAAAGGCTCATTAAGCTCGTCGAAATGAACCTGTTAATCACCGCACCCTTCGACAAAGCTCAGGGCGCTAAATCCGTTGGCTGAGCTTGTCGAAGCCCGTAACGTTTCAACGCCCCTTCTATAAAGTTCAGGGAGCGAGCAGGTTCATTGAGCTCGTCGACATGAACCTGTTCATCACCGCCCCTTCGACAGGCTCAGGGAGCTAAATCCGTTGGCTGAGCTTGTCGAAGCCTATTTGCCTCTGCTTTACCGCTTTTGACTTTGCCTTTCTGCTCTTGCTTTTGTGCTCTTGACCGCTGGCAACTGTCCGAGCCAGCGCCACACCAAACACTACCCCCACAGTCACGCAAGCACCCTATCTTGAGCTAACGCACATCGCGCGAGTTTTGCCAGCGAAAAAGACTTTTGCTGACTTTTGGTCTCTCAAAAGTCAGTCCCGCTGAAGGCGAGCAAAGTTCCACATTATCCGCCCCCTTCGAAATGCTCAGGGACAAAAGGCTCATTGAGCCCGTCGAAATGATTCTGAGCATCACCGCCCCTTCGACAAAGCTCAGGGTGCTAAATCCGTTGGCTGAGCTTGTCGAAGCCCTTAACGTTTCAACGCCCTTCTATAAAGCTCAGGGACAAAAGGCTCATTAAGCTCGTCGA
>CAUJHL010000155.1 GCA_963204705.1 Pseudomonadota bacterium
TCACGCGGCACATCCAGAGCAGTCCGGGTATATACCTGATGATCTTGCACCTCAAGATTCAGTATCACGGGAGAAGATTTCAGGACATCATGTTCCTCGGCATTCAGATCGTATAATTGATTAAAGCGGGCTATGATCTGATGAGCACCAGGTGTCAGCGTGACTGTTTTCAATTTCGGTGCAAACAGCCCAGAGTCGTATTCCTGCTCATCCACGGCCATCAGTTCCACCCCTTCAGGCACGCGTAATTGCGCATCCGCCCAAACGGATTGCCCCTGAGCCAACGCCAGATGCAACCCTAAAATACCCATGCCCAGAATTGCTTTATTCACCATTACGCTCCAATAAGGTTCAACACGCTCTTAAATCAATTCGACTCTCTGCCAGCCCGCATGTTGGTGACGGGCTACGCTATTCTAACAAATGCCTATGTCAAAACGGTGATTCGCAATTAACCCCAACCCTTCACGGTTACGCGTAAGCCATGACGTACTAGTGGGTGAATTAGCTGCCCTGAAATAAAAAATGCCCCACAGGGTGAGACATTTTTCTGAAGAAATCAAAGACTAGCGTTTAAACTTACGCTGCCTTGCCAGGCCAATTCCCATCAGTCCCAAGAGGCCAAACACACCGATCGCCCCGCCCCCGCTCGACTTGCCCTGACGTGTGTCATTGACAGTTGTCGCGGTATTGGTGATGGTAACAGTGGCTTCATTGGATTCTGTTTTGTCCGGATCCAGCACGACATAGGTAAAGTTGTCATTGAACGGATTAAACAGGTTGGTATTGACGTAAGTCGCCTTGCCGCCATAACAGGTGGTTTCGGTACGGTTGACGTCGTTGTCTGGGCATGGACCTGATCGCTCAAAAACCACCTTGCCAACTTGCGGCTGGGTTTTGATTTTGATGTTCACATTTTTACCAGTATCGGTATAAAACATGGTGCGATTAGCAGGCTGTCCCGCAACCCCCATCGGGCCATCACCATCGTCAGAATCGTTAGCCAGCAGATCGATACTGGTGCCGGATGCGCCATAAGTCAGTGTATAACTGTCGTTTTTGGCAATGGGCGCACTATTCACGATGCGAGTCTGTACTACCCCTTCCGAAGTCACCAGTTTACCGGTAGAAGGATCGGTGAATTTGATGGTGTAACGGCAACGCTCGACGTCGCCACCTGGCGTGATGGTTCCATCGAGTCGTGCGATGAGCAGATGCCGCATGCTTGCGTTCCACACACAGCTCACATTACTCGCATTGGCGCTCTTTTCCAGTGGTAATGCGCCCAGTAGCACATCCGGGCCGGTTCCAAACGATTCTGCAGTGACGGTATACGCGGGGGTCTTGATAAAGGGATAAAAGACACTGGTGGTACCCGAAGCAGACTCATACGGAATATCATTCCGCTCGATGTCGATATAAGTCTGGCGATAGCGATAGGTGGATTTAAAATCCTGTACAAACTTTTCAACCCGGCTGGCAGCCAGTTTATAGACAGCGATCAGATCCAGTTTGGCCTGCAGGGTCATGTCTGTCAGGGAATCTATGGTTGGAATATCAATTTTCCGCTCGATTTCCTGAACATAACTCTGATTACCGGTATCGGTATCATCGTTTGCAGTTAACTGGCTCAATTCCAAAGCACCAATATCACAGACCGGATTCTGGATCGTGGTTGCCGCGCTGGTCGATAGCCGTTTGAATCCACTAAAACGGCTGACACCCCGCTGATCCGTGCTGGAGCAGCTATCGACGGTAATTCCCTGATCTACGGCAGAAACGACTCCCGCAGGCAAAGTTCCGCCCGTGTAGTTACGAATCGGGAGAAAACCCGGCAAGAAAGCGCCATAATCCGCCAGCGGTCTAAACAAAGCAGCCTGCGTAGTCGCTGCAGCATCAACGTTGCTAGGATTTGGTTCATAATCCGCCGCAGTGTCAGTTTTCGCGCCAGCTTTTTTGGTTCCTGGCAAATCGCAAATACCATGTGCAGCATTACTGCTGATCATATTACGAACTTGACCAACACCCGTCATATTATACAAAGGGGCTGTACCCACATAGGCACAGGACTTGCCGCTCTTGCTAAAGGCCAGCACATTATTATTGAGAGTCAAAGTCCCCACACCATCATAGACCAGCCCATTACCGGTGTTTTCCATGAGGGTTGAACTCAGGAGTGACAGTGAAGAAAAGTCAGCACCGATGAGTTTACCTAATACACGAGCGCTTCCATCATCCTGAAAACTAATGACTCCAGAACGCGGCGCGGTAGAGACTGTATTTTTTCCGATCGTGACGGAAGTAAACGATGCTGTGGGCAATCCACAGAGATAAATTGCCGACGTACTGCTAGCCGAACCATTATTAATAATGCTGGAATTGGTAAAGGTCAGATTGCGCTTCACATAGGTCAGATTATCCAGGCAGCTCATGGACACAACCGAACCTACAGGGGCCTGACTGCTGTCAATCAGTGTCTGATCCAGCGACAGGGTACTGGCCGTACCTTCCAGATAGATCGCACCGCCCGCCTGCGTTGCCTGGCTGTTATGAATTTCTACCCGAGACAGGGCCACACTGCCACCCGCACGAATGGTACCGCCCAAATCCCCAGAACCACCGGTCAGGATCAGGTTGCTAAGCGATAACGATGCACGATCTCGGGCTGTGTTGAAGAGTCGTGCACCAGCTTGGGCTTGTAGCGTCGTGGCCAGGGCAAGGCGCTGGGGCTCGACGCCCTTGATAGGATCCACTTCGAGATCATTCTGCGCCTTGGCACCGCGAATATCTGTCTCGAACGAAGGGCTCAACTCACCGCGCGTCAGTATATAGGTGCCTTTTTCAAGCTGGATAATATCCTTGTACCCCCGCTTTCCGGGCACGCAGCCACCATAAGGCACTTTGAGATAAGAAGCCTGCATGGCTTCCCTCAAAGAGCAGGCAGCAGGATTTTCGCCATCCTCGTCAATCAGGGTAGTGACAAGAATGGTGGTCGCAGCCTGTGCCTGTGCACTCAACAGCAGGGCGACTGCGCCAGCAAGGACGCTCAGAGAATAGGATTTGCGCGCTGAAGGTATGCGGCTTGAGTAAAGTGACATCACGGCAAACTGCTTCATTACTGGGCTCCTCCCTGCTGACGACTCCGGCGCACCCATCCCAAGGCGGCCAGCCCAAACAGACCAAATAGCTCAATGGCTCCACTGCCCACTTTACGGGTAGTAATACCGGAGGTTGGCTCCATAACGATACGGGTGCGTATTCTCACACTCTTATCATTCGCGGCATCGGCAAAACGACTAGTGGTCGTTGTCAGAAAATATTCGGCATCATCAAAACCATGAAAATTGCGCGTTGGCGTATACAGCAAGGCGTCGTCGTTTAACAGGGAGACTGTGCCTTTGACAGGGGCATTTATTAACCGCAAACAGCCATTGGTCCATGTTCCATTTAAAGGCGTAACGGAAGGGAAAATTGCAGGACAATCCGCTGCCGGCATCAATTCGCCATCTCCGAGTGACTGACTCAAATCAATGGTTGCCGTTTGGTTGTAGCGAATATCCATCCCATTGGTTTGCAATTTACTATCCAGTACCAGTTCCATGGCACCACGGTCACAGATACCCCGATCCTTTTCACGCACATCCGTGGACACACAGGCAGTGATTGTTTTGCCCGTTAAAGGAGGCCGATTGACGATGGGTGATTCGTCCAGTGACGTATAGGTAGACAAAAGCCGTGGCCGCAAATAATGCACGAAGTGATCCGGGTTGGTTTCCGGCGGGCAAAACAAACCATTGGCAGGCGGTTTATCGCATTTTCCATCGTTATCCGCATCCGCCATCACCTGATACACACCCGATGTCCCGATCATTTGGGAGTTGGCCTGTGCTTTGGGTCCGCAACCCGTGTTATAGACTATATTGGTCAGGTATGAGAGATCTGCTGCAGTAAACTCACAATCGACGCCATTATTGGCAGCGTTTCCAATCAGCACACTGTTTGCCAGTATTCCTGAAAAATAATACAGGGTATCGCCCGCTGTTGCGGAAGCCTGTACACTCTCTCCCCGAAAACGCACACCACCCCGATTACCCACTATCGTCAGGTTATTTCCCGCAAATTGCGAAGTAACGCTGAGCGCACGCGCCTTGTTATTATAAAAAGTGCTGTTATAGACCATTACCCCTCGGCCCATCTGAGCAGTATTGGGTATTTGCTCATCCACGTCCATATAGACCGTAGCACCCAGACCATCCGCACTATTGTCTTCATTCCCGGCAAAATAACTCTGAGCGAGTGTCAGATAGGGAAATCGGGTGAAAATCGCTGCGCCACGAGGCGCTTTGTTATTAATAAATTCCACTTCTTTGGTATAAACATAACCACCACCCTTCTGGTTGATAGGCTGGGCTTCGTTATAGATTGCACCACCATTTTGAAGGGCTACACCATTGGAAATTTTTAGGCGGTTTAAGTAAAGAGTTTCTGTATTAAAAATCAGGCCACCGTTATTTTCGCAATCCAGGCAGTTGTTGGCTCCGGCATTGCCCTGGAGATTGACACCAGTGACCGAAAATTGAATATTGGAAATATCCGCCCGAAAATCCTGTACTACGAAAATAGCACGGTTGGTTTTAGCAAGAATGGTTGCATTCGTTTTGCCATTTTGCTGAGTCTCTCCATCCTGACCCGCTGTCACCAAGCTGGCGGTTTTAATCACCTGAATAGAGCCGTGAGTGAGCTCATAGGTGGTTTCTGCTTTCAGCTCTACCGTGGCACTTTTATCTGTCGAGGTACAGCCGCCGTAGCCGCCTTCAGGAAAATCCTTGTTGATCAGGCTGATGGCTTCGCGCAACGAACAAGCCTGCGAGTTTTCTCCGTTTTCATCGGTCGTAGTAGTGACCTGAATCGCAGCAAAAACCTGCCCTGATAGGGTAATCAGTACCAGACCTGCCAGTTGCTTCAGCATGGCGAAACGCTCCTTACTTTGTTGTTTTTACAGCCCTTAAAATTCACACTCTGTGAGCTAGCGCAAGAGCAGGTTTTCCATGGCCATAACGCCTGTTACTTTGGCATACCTTGCCCTGTCAGACAAGTTATTTCCTTTGATCAGCGACTGCCCGAACGCTGCACTAGTAAACGCAACGTACAGATCCAAATGTGGTCTACGCTATGAATTCTGTTGGACAATTTAAATATCGATGCCGGTCATACGGGCAAATTCCGGATTGGGGCCGAACAGCCTGAACGTGTTCAAATGCTAATCCTGATTAATGGCATTGGCATCAATCAGCGCCTGCACATAGCGCAAAAAAGCCGCATTCGGTTTACGACGGTGCTCATGATAAGCTTTTTCAATCAGTGTCAGTGTTTCAATGATCTTGCCTGGACGGTGTGGGCCATATTCCAGCAAATAATGCAGTACCTGCTGATCAAAACTCCACCCCCTTTGCTCCAGTAGATGCTCCAGAAAGTAAATACGGTCCTCCAGCACATCCCCATTGGGCAAGCGAAAACTGACCGCATTGCGGATGCGCGACATCAGGTCGGGAAGCTCCAGCCGGAGGTCTTTTGGCGGCAGACGCGAAGCAAAAATGAGCTCACCCTCGCCCATCGCGCTACGGTTGATGAGATGAAACACCGCTTCCTGCCAGCGCTGAACTCCTTCAATTGCCTCCAGATCGTCCAGCGCAACCAGCTCAAACGTTTCCAGTGACGTCAGCGCTTCTGTCGGCGCTTCAATCAGCTCCCTGAGGGATACCTGTATGGCACTCCGCCCCAGATCCTCAAACGACTGGCAGACGGCGGATAAAAAGTGGGATTTACCGGAGCCAGTGGGCCCATGCACATAAAACCGCGGCAATAATCCAACATGCAGCTGGCGTACCGCATCGATCACCGGCATCCATCCAGGGCCAGTAAAGTCAGCCAGGGATGCATCCGGACGGGCATCGATTGCCAGATTCAGTTGCCTCAGCATGGGAAATCAGGCCTTATCTGCGGGTGGTATCGTCGTTAATTCTACTGTGAGCGGTACATCGTGAATACCCTCCGGTGTTTCCTCCTCCAATGTTAGCAGCTGCTCACTGAGCTGACCATCCTCCTGCACCCGACTGGGAGGGCGCCGATAAAAGAGAGTGTTTTGATAACTATCAAACAGATGTCCAATCAAGACCGCCATTACTGCCGCCAATGGCAAGGCAAGCAGCATTCCAACGAATCCGAGGAGTTGTGCCCCTGCTATAACCGAAAAGATTACGATAACCGGCGACAGGCCAATCTTGTCACCCAGCAAGAAAGGCTGAAGCACATACCCCTCGATAATCTGCCCGATAAAAAACACCAGCAATACAAGACCTAAATGCATCCAGTCCAGCCCAAACTGGAAAAAACAGGCTGCAATGGAAGCAATTAAGCCAATCGTAAAACCCAGATACGGAATAATACTGGCCAAACCAGCCACCATGCCGATGATCAGGCCAATTTTCAGCCCGGTGAGCTGCAAGCCAATCGCATATACGCAGCCCAGCAGAAGCATTACCAAGAGCTGCCCTTTGACAAAAGCCGTCAGCACCTCATCACATTCCGCCAGTATTTGCATGACCTTTGGCTCTGCACGATTGGGAATTAACTTCATCAGTGCAACTTTTTTGCCACTCCAGTCCAGCAAAAAATAGAACGCTACCACCGGCACCAGTACCACCAGGCCAAGAACATTCAGAATATTCATGCTGGAAATCGCGACTGTGGCCAGTACATTTTGCGTGGCGCCAATGTCGTAATTTTCTTGTAAATACGCGACCAGCATGTCGGTGATTTTATCCATATCAAACATGCGGGTGCGAATATTCAGCGTCTCTCTTAACCATGGGCGGAGATTGGTATTAAGCCATTGGATCATGTCAGGAATATGCTCTTTGGCATACATCAGCTGCGACCAGATCATAGGGATGAGAAACCACCCAACTACCACCACCACCGCGATAATCGACAAATAAACAGTGCTAATCGCTGCCCAGCGTGGCAGCCCACGCGCAATCAGCCGTTCGACCAGTGGATTTAGCAAATAGGCCAGAATAAAGGCGGCAATAAACGGTTTGAGAACAGGCAGCAGCAGATACAGGCAATAAAACAGCACACCAAAACCAGCAATGAGGCCGACTCTGGCCCAGATTTTTTCTTCCACGCCTACTCTCTCCCAGCCAATGTCCTAGCCAATTTTGCCATCGCTCGCAGTCCATACCGTCTATCCACACGCCGGCCAGATATGATGGATTTTCGGGTCAACATACGTACTTTCCCTTAGAAATTCCAGTGTGAAGTCGTGTAATCAGGTTATAATCTGCCGCCCTTGCGGAGAGACCCCATGCACACCACTGATCAGAAAGCCCCCCAGCCTAATACCCCCACTGCTTCCCTGAGCTATAAGGATGCAGGCGTCGATATCGAAGCCGGTGATGCTCTGGTTGAACGGATCAAATCGGTCGCCCGTAAAACAACCCGCCCTGAAGTCATGGGTGGCCTGGGTGGATTCGGTGCCTTGTGCAAAATTCCAGCCGGCTATCAGGAGCCCGTACTGGTTTCCGGTACGGATGGTGTCGGCACCAAACTCAAGCTGGCCCTGACGCTGAATCACCACGACACCATTGGCATCGATCTGGTGGCCATGTGTGTGAACGACTTACTGGTCTGTGGTGCTGAGCCATTATTTTTCCTGGACTATTATGCAACAGGACACCTAAACGTTGATGTGGCGGCCAAAGTGGTGACGGGTATTGGTGAAGGCTGCCTACAGTCTGGCTGTGCACTGGTTGGCGGCGAAACCGCCGAAATGCCTGGCATGTACGAGGGCGAAGACTACGATCTGGCGGGTTTTTGTGTCGGCGTAGTTGAGCACAGCAAGATCATTGATGGATCCAAAGTGACCGCAGGCGATGTGCTGATTGGACTGGCCTCCAGTGGCGCGCATTCCAATGGCTATTCACTGGTACGTAAAATTATTGACGTACGCCAGATTGCACTGGATACACAGATTGAGGGCAAGTCACTGGCTGATGTAGTGATGGCACCTACGCGCATTTACGTCAAACCCATACTCAGCCTGCTAAAAACCGTGGATGTCCACGCCATGGCACACATTACCGGTGGTGGACTCCCCGGAAATCTGCCCCGCGTACTCCCCAACGGCACCCGTGCACGCATCGACACCGCCAGTTGGCAATGGCCTGAGCTATTCCAATGGCTGCAACAGCAAGGCCAGGTCGACACGTATGAAATGTATCGCACCTTTAACTGTGGCGTGGGCATGGTGCTGGTAGTCGCACCCGATCAGGTGGACAGCACACTGGCTCACTTACAGGCAGCAGGCGAGCAGGCCTGGGTTATGGGCACGATCGAGGCAGACACCGGACTAACGACGGATTCTCCTGACACTGAACGGGTGGTTTTCGCTTGATCCGGATTGCATTACTCGCTTCAGGTAGTGGCACCAACGTACAGGCGATTCTGGATGCCCATGCGCAGGGGAAAATTCAGGCAGAGATTGTCGGTGTCATCGTCAATGTTCCGGGCGCGGCGGTCATTCAGCGTGCGCATGCCGCGGGTGTCCGCTGTGTCGTCATTCCCCACCGCGACTATGGTAGCCGTGCGGAGTTTGAGCAGGCCATGGCTCAGGTGCTGACTCAGTGGCAGATCGACCTGATTGTGCTGGCTGGCTTTATGCGAATACTGAGTGCGGAATTTGTGCAGCGCTTTAGTGGGCAGATGATCAACATTCATCCTTCACTGCTGCCCGCTTATAAAGGCCTGCACACGCACGATCGGGTGTTAGCGACTGGCGATCGACTCCACGGCTGCTCGATCCATTTTGTCACTCCCGATCTGGATGCAGGTGCAGTCATCGCGCAAAGCGTCCTTACCGTTGCACCCCATGAAAGCAGCCAGCAACTTGCAGCACGCGTCAATGTACTGGAATTGCAGCTATACCCACGTATTGTCAGCTGGATCAGCGCGGGTAGGATTGTGTTTTTAGGCAACAAGCCCTATCTGGACGGCAAAGAATTGCTGACTCCCGTTCGATTCTGGAATCACGGTTAGCCGAAAATCCAAGCCCAGCCCTTCATCACCATTCAAAAATTAAGGCTGTAAGTGACCGGTGTAAGTTGAAGTTTCAAGTTAGGGCTGTAAAAGCCGATTGCGCTGTCTGTTACGGATGGCGCGAATGCCCCAGAGGATCAGAACGGCAACCAGCACCGCAGCAATAGCCGCGATCACTGGCAAGAATATCGCCAAGGCACTGAGACCAATGGCCGTGCCCGTCTCGGCAATCGACACCACCGGATTAGCCAAACCACCCGTCGTTGCGGTTGAGGCTACCCTGCCCGTTGCCGCAACACCCCGAATCAATGCCGCCGATCCCCCTCCCCCAATAATGGCCAAGGCCCACGTCATGGCAGGACTGACATCGGTCATGGTAGATGCCATCACCGCCGTACCCGCGATTCCCGCGAGCGGCACCGCCAAAGCGTCCAGCGCGTGATCAACGAAGGGAATCAGATAGGCCATGCTTTCAGCGATACACGCTATGGCAAGGATAATTAAAGCAGGTGTGGATGCAACCCATAGCCACTGTGCATTCAACGGTAAGAGGCCAAAATAACCCGCCAGACTTAGGGCAAATAACGGCACAAATACCCGGAAACCCGCACTGGCCGCCAGTCCAATCCCCAGAAAAATACTGACCCAGGTTTGC
>CAUJHL010000156.1 GCA_963204705.1 Pseudomonadota bacterium
ATGATCACATTTTGTTCTAATTTAACGAGAATCGGGCGGAAATTACGACAGCTCTGTCAGTCCGATCAGCGCTTGGTCAAAAAAAGTAACCAGCTGAACGTCTCCAGCCGGTCTACGGTGAGCATTCTTTGCGCGTTGCAGGCAGCGGAAGGCCCCTCCTATGAAAGCTTCTTGCTACCTGTATGCTTAGCCCTTGGTAAATTGCCCGTGCGAGCCCTCATCAATACGCGGCGCATCTTCGTTTTTGCCTGCGGCATACAGCTTCTTGGTAAAAAACCAGGAAAGAGGGATGGACACCACCAATCCAGCGACTACCGCAAGTATGACATCCATGGTCGTATTGCGCAGGCTATCAAAACCCAGCACCAGTACAACCACCATGAAAATGCCCATCAGGACTGTTGAGGTAATTGAAAAAACCACCGACCAAAGACGTAACATAACTGCTCTCCCAGACGTAAGAAAATAATTCATTATAAAAAATAGGTCTTTTTTCATTATGCGCTTTTTTCGTGAGAATGCAACCGCTGTAAAAATACTAACATTCTGAAAGTTATAAATTTATAAAAGTAATACACAGCTAAGCACGAACGAGAATATGACAAATTTATCGCTACGGGACGGGCGCGCACGGGCGCGCTAGGGTTTGCCAGCGACGCAATTTATAAGGCGCACAGTTGATACGACGCGATTTTCCCACGGCCGATTTGTGGAGTGCTGCCTTATAAAGTCATTCCCGCTGCGGCATTTTCTGACGAAAAGCGTACCCCAATCCGGTTTGTCCCTCGAAAAAGGGATGGTCAGCAACCCATTTCTGACGCATCCTAAAGCTGCCCCATCTCCTGAGGGCAGGAACATCCCAGCAATGTTCCTGTTTTAGCACTCCTGTTTTAGCGTAATTTGATCATCACTACCGATAATGGACACCGTTATGAAAAAGGAATTTTTCACTTTTAATCAGCGACATACCTTGCAAGTATTGGGGGTCTGTATCGCCTCGAGTATGGCCTTGTCCGGCTGTAATATTGGCTTTGGTTCAGACAGTAATTCTTCTGGCTCCTCGACGAATCCGCCAGCTGCGACAACGACTACTCTGTCGGGTACCGTTGCCGTGGGTAATCCCCTCGTAGGAGCCGCAATTAATCTGGCCTGTAACGGTTACCAACTGGCTAATGCCGCCACTTCGGGGAATACTGGTACATGGTCAGCAGCCGTTCCCAGCAATAGCCTTCCCTGCGCTGCCAGCGCAAGTGGCGGTACTGTGGGTGTCGGCGGCAGTGCCAATGCCACTACTTATTACAGCCTGAGCAATGCTACTACAGGCAACCAGACGCTCAACATAACGCCCCTGACCGATCTCGCACTGGCCAAAGCCGTCAACGACAAAACCGGTATGGCGCTGGCCGAATGGCTCAATAGTGCAGGTTTTCAAAGCCAGCTCACCCAGGTCATGAATCAGCTCTCGA
Organism: Pseudomonadota bacterium; assembly: GCA_963204705.1. Classification (GTDB taxonomy): domain Bacteria; phylum Pseudomonadota; class Gammaproteobacteria; order Pseudomonadales; family Moraxellaceae; genus CAUJHL01. The sequence goes on from CAUJHL010000156.1 coordinate 1,467, forward strand.
CAGCCGTCAGTCAATTGCTGGCCAGCCTGGGATCGGCAGGCTATACGGTCCCCGCCTCTTTTAATCCTTTCGCCCAGTTGTTCGCGGCTGTGACGACGGATGCCTATGATCAGTTACTGGATAAAGTGGATACCGCGCGACAAACTGCCAATCTGTCACCGGCGATGGTACGAAGTAATTTTGCAACCGGCGGCACATTGCCAGCGGCACCCACGCCCGTCCAGGTCACCTGCCTGGATGGCCTGACAGAAACCACCCTGAGTGGAATCAGCCAATTTGCCGGACAATACACGCTGAAGGACAGTAGTATTCTGGTGCTTGATGCTGCAGGCTTAATGACCCATGCCGGGAAATCGGCCCAAATTCTCAAACTGTGCGGCCCCCGAACCAGTACCAATGGAGATTTTTATCTGGGCATGCATGGCCCAACAGGGCAAAGCTGGGTGGCGTTGAATAAGCTCACCAACGTCAGTCCCGTCAAATACACCCTGAGTGGTTCGATAGCTTATGCCAGTAGCACAGAAGTCGTGGAAGGCATTCGTACCAGCACTTCTACATCTATTCCCACTACGCCTACCGGAACCACCTGCCCGACAGGTGACAATCGCCTGACCTTTAGCAGCAACCTGGCTGGCTATGTCTGCGGCATGGAGTCGGATACCCAGCAAAATACCTACAACGCCAGTAATGGCCAATACTTTTTTGCCGGCATCCCGATGACCAACCCTGCCTCACCAACGCACCGCGCCTATGCAACTGCGTTGGTGACCGTAACGGGCACTACTGTGACCAAGGTCGTGATCGACAGCAATCCCGGCGGCACCAATTATGTTTGTGGAACCGGCGGTGCGATTCCGGCCTGCAGCGGCATTACCCTGCGCACCTACAATGGTAATTCGGAATTCGCTTTCACTAATGCTGTGCTGAAAAAAGGCATTGGCACCAGCGACATGCCCGACACCCTCACCGTCAATGGCTTGCTGATGTACATGCCCCAGACCACACCGACTCCCACGCCCACCAACATGTTTGTCACCACCGGCTGTGTGGATGAGAGCTTCTCGGGTTACTGGAACAAATGCTCGGGCAATGTTTCAGGCAATTTCAGCTTCAATAACCTGAAAAAATCCGGCACCACCTGTACCCTGACCAAATCCGGCAATACGGTGAGCCTGACGGTCGGCACCAGCACCATGACGGCGCTGTTTGATGGTGAGGCCGGTGACAAGGTGCACAACAACCTGAACTCAATGACTGTCTCTAACAGCACCAACAGCTTTATCTACGCCGATTTTGTGAATGGCGCACCCACCAAAATCAACTACATGCTGCCCGGCACCACCATCATGGGCACCTGTAACTAATGCGTTAACGAATGTGTTGAACGCGATGTGACAAAAAAGCCTGATTCGTCAGGCTTTTTTTATGGTCATTCACTAAACAGCCAACAACCACTACACGATTCCCAAGGACAGCAGCGCGCAAACCCGCTGAAATCCTTAGCCAAATGCTTGGTTAACTGATGACCCCTATGGACGTGCAGGTTATTCCACTGGATTGGCATCGCTTATTTTGGGGCGATACAGACTGGTTGTTTTTGCTTGAAGTGCTGATTCGCACGTCGATCCTGTTTGGCTGGCTGCTGCTCATGATGCGATGGATCGGCAAGCGCGGCATTGCCCAGATCAGTCTGGTCGAGCTGGTGTTTGTCATGGCGATTGGTTCAGCCGCTGGCGACCCCATGTTTTATCCGGAAGTGCCACTTATCCCCGCGCTGGCCTGTATCACAATTTTGACTGTACTCCAGCGCTGGACTGCCCAAGGGATCATTCAAAATGAATCGCTTGAAACCCTATTGGAAGGCAAACCCCGCGAAATCATTCGTGACGGGATCCTCAAAACCACCGCGCTGAAAGAGGCGGGCCTCAGCAAGGAAGATCTGTTTGAGCTACTTAGGGTGCATAACATCCGACAACTCGGGCAAATTCAACGCGCTTATCACGAGCAAAATGGGCAAGTGTCCGTCATCCGTTATGAGCAACTGGCCGATGCACCGGTCGGGCTGGCCATTGTGCCCCCCTGGGATATTGAGATGCCTGACACGTACGATGGCGCAATGGCTTCTGCAGACAATCCACTCGTCTGTATGAGCTGTGGGGCACTGGCTTTGCAACCCATGAGGCACTGCACCCTGTGTGAAGAAGACTGCTGGACGTCGGCATGCCGTGATCCCTTATGCGTCTCACCCCCCGCAGGCGCCACCGAATCGGATTCTCCTTAGGGAACTGGGGTATAATTCCCCTTAATTTTTTAGCTGCTCCCAGACCTGATCATGACTGTCCGTACCCGTATTGCGCCCTCGCCCACTGGTTTTCCTCATGTCGGGACTGCCTACATCGCTCTGTTTAACCTGTGCTTTGCGCGTCAGCATGGCGGTGAATTCATCTTGCGGATTGAAGATACCGATCAGGTGCGCTCTACCCCGGAATCGGAAAAAATGATTCTGGATTCCTTGCGCTGGATTGGGCTGGACTGGACGGAAGGGCCGGACGTGGGTGGCCCACATGCGCCGTATCGCCAAAGTGAACGCCGCGAGATTTATCAACGCCATGCCCAGCAACTGGTCTCGGCGGGTCATGCCTTTCCCTGTTTTTGCTCAGAGGCCCGACTGACCGAGCTGCGTACAGAACAAATGGCCCGCAAGGAAACCCCGCGTTACGATGGCCATTGCCTGTCGCTTTCCCCGGACGAAGCGTCAGCGCGCGTGGCGGCAGGTGACTCCCACGTCATTCGCCTAAAAGTGCCAACGGAAGGTATTTGCCAGATTCATGACTTGCTGCGCGGCCAAATTGACATTCCCTGGGAACAAGTGGACATGCAGGTGCTGCAAAAAGCCGACGGCCTGCCTACCTATCATCTGGCCAACGTAGTCGATGATCATCTGATGCAGATCAGCCATGTGATCCGCGGTGAGGAATGGATCAGCTCTGCACCCAAACACCAGTTGCTGTATCAGTATTTTGGCTGGGACATGCCCGTGCTGTGTCATATGCCCCTGCTGCGCAATCCGGATAAATCCAAACTCAGCAAACGCAAGAACCCCACTTCCATTACCTATTACCGTGACATGGGATTTTTGCCCGAGGCACTGCTGAATTATCTGGGCCGGATGGGCTGGTCGATGCCGGATGAACGGGAAAAATTTAGCCTGAATGAGATGATCAGCCAGTTTGACATTCAGCGGGTCAGCCTGGGTGGGCCGATATTCGATCCTGAAAAACTGACCTGGCTCAATGCCTTATGGCTACGCGAACTCAGCCCCGGCCAATTGCTGGATCGCGTATTGCAGTGGAGCGGTAGCCGAGAAAAACTGGAGGCGATTTCCGCTGCCATTCAGCCCCGTATTCATACCCTGTCTGAAGCAGTAGACTGGGCAAGTTTTTATTTTAACGGCTTGCCAAGGATTACCGCAGAGCAGTTTGCGAGCAAGAAACTGAGTGAATTACAGGTACGCCAAAGCCTGCAGCTGGCGCTGTGGCGGCTGGAGCGGCTGATGGTCTGGAATGACACCACCGTTCCGGCCGTGTTGAGCGACCTGGCCAGCCAGATGGACATCAAACTGCGCGACTTCATGCCGGCGTTTTTTATTGCCATCGCCGGTAGCACCAGTAGCACTCCCGTCATGCAGAGCATGGTCACGCTGGGGGCGGATCTGGTGTACGCACGCCTGCGCCATGCCTTGACGGTATTGGGCGGTGTCAGCAAGAAAGAAAGCAGCGAGTGGCAAAAATGGGAGCAACAGCTCGGTCAGCAGCAAACTTCTGAGCAGGCTGATGGTCAGATGAATGCGGCGAGTACGGATAGCGCAACATCACACCAGCCCGAATAAGTCGGTAGCGAAGATATCCAGACACGATTAAAATTCCGGCAAACAGCGCGCTGAAATATCGAAATTGATCGTTTCAGCGTTTTTTGCCCGGCAGAGTCGTTGACAGTGGCGCATCGACACTTTAGGATATGCGTCCTGTCCGGGGATATAGCTCAGTTGGTAGAGCGCTACAATGGCATTGTAGAGGTCAGCGGTTCGATCCCGCTTATCTCCACCATCTTTTCCTTCATGGGAAAAGAGTTGCCGGACACACTAGGTCCCCATCGTCTAGAGGCCTAGGACATCGCCCTTTCACGGCGGTAACCGGGGTTCGAATCCCCGTGGGGACGCCACTGATTCTAGCTGCTAAGACAGCCTGCCAAACCCTCTGACTGTTAGGATTCAGGGGGTTTTTGCTTTTCTCTAATGTTCTCTCTAACGTTCCGTTACTGCTGTTTGACCAATTTTTATTACTATCCGGTTTTATAGAGTGGCGCTTGGGTTCGCTGATCCAGTTTGCATTCAGCCAATCCACGCGCCGGCGTGAAATTTACTCATTTTTACAACACATTACAACACGAAAGCTGCGAACGTCATTTTTCTACGATTGGACTATAGTCGGGCACTTTTACAGGCAGTAAACTGAACGAATTCTGACTCTTACTCCTTTTCAGGTGCATCAAATGCTGCGAATTGTGCACTTCCAAGCGCCTTGCTGAGATTGCCATGAAAACCACCCCAACTGCCCAGACCATTCACCAGCCCGACAACCAGACCCATAACGTGATCCACGCTAACGCCACGAAGCATTCTTCGTTTGCACAGCAAGCCATAAATTCCCTGCAAACCGCTCTGCTCACTAGCCTTATCACGGGAAGCTTCCTGCTGACCGCCTGCAACGAACAATCACAATCCGATCGGGCAGCCCAAGTCGAAGTACAAGCAGCCCAGGCCCGTGCTGCTCTGGCCGAAGCCAAGGCCAAAGAACTGGAAGTCGCCAACGACAAAGCGATGCTAGAAGCGCAGGAGGCCCAGCGCAAAGCCACCACGGCAGAATTGGCATTAAAACAGAAACAGGAAGAAGAGCTGGCGGTCAAACAAAAAGCCGAGGCCGCTGAAAAGCAGCGTCAGGCCGATCTGCTGTCGCAAAAAAAGGAGGCCGCACTCAAAGCCTCTCTTGAACAGAAAATTCGTGCTGAATACGAAGCCAAAGCAGCCCTACAGGCAAAAAAAGATGCCGCTGCCCTAAAACTCAACCAGGAAAAACAGCATCAGGCCGATCTCGTTGCCTTGAAAAAACAGCAAGATGCGGCGGCCAAACTCGCCCAGCAAAAAATTGCCGCAGCCAAAGTCCTGGCCGCCAAACAGGCCGCCGATAAAAAGGCTGCTGACTTGAAACTGGCAGAAGCCAAAGCCGCGGCAGCCAAAGCAGCCGCTGTCGCCACGCAACCCAAAACCGCCGTTACTGCCCAGCAACAACAAGCCGCTGCCGATAAGGCGCTGGCAGAGGCAAAGGCAAAACTGGATGCAGCCACCAAAGCCAAAGCCGCGGCAGATGCCAAACTAAACGCGGAACTGGACGCCAAAGTGAAAGCAGATGCCGATGCCAAACTGAAAGCAGACGCTGCCGCCAAGGCCAAGGCTGAAGCAGATGCCAAAGCCAAAGCAGCTGCAGATGCGCAACTGGATCGGGAGCTGGAGCTGGCACGACAAAAAGCCGATGCCGATATTCGTGCGCTGAAAGAAGCCCGAAGCCAGCGTCCCGCCACTGGCAGTACAGGAAATGCTGCGCTGGAT
>CAUJHL010000157.1 GCA_963204705.1 Pseudomonadota bacterium
ATTTGGAATGTCCGGCCATGTCCGGTGCTCCTTGAATTTATCCGGTATTACTACTGGCGAAAAAAGCCAGTAGGGCAGCCTGCGCACGCAAACTGCCCCTCAAAAAAGTGCGTCATGGTAGCATTTGCCAGCCGTTTGCGGAACGTATGACGTGTTGAACGTGCTAGATGCATTGTGTGAGTGGATGGGATTGTAGGGATTGATGACATTGGCAGGCAACGAAATTGCCCACTACCAACAGCACATCGTACCAACAGCACATCGTAGTAGCAGCACACTGTTACCAGCGGTATTTTCCCCAGTTTTGAGGGTTGGCCCAGTATTTGGCATTCAGCCAGTCTGGCACTTGCTTATACGATAAGATGTTGAATTGCCAGATGCTATGATCTGCCAGCGTTTCAAACTGGCTAAAGCCGAGCGCACGCAAACTCTCGGTATGCTGTGGATCGCTGACGACAATGACCTGCCGCGCGTGCAGATCACGCAAGCGCGTGATGGCTTCGATGTCTTCCTGAGGACTATGGGACACACCACCTTCCAGTGCCTGAGCGGACGCGTGCCAGTAGACCACAGCCATATCATAGCGCTGGCGAAAGGGGAGTTCGGCCATTTCATGAAAACTGTGATGTGCCCAGTCACCTTCCAGGGCGCTGGTGTCCATCTCAGGGCCAATGATTAGCCCGGAATTCAGGGGCTTGTGTTGCATCACACGATGAATCAGGCCCACAATATCAAAGGGCCAGCTGTGCAGTGTCATGGCGTGCTTCCCTCATTTAAAAGGTACAGTATACACATGATTGCACAGGGCATTTGTCACAAAATGAGAACCCGTTTGGGGGAAACGGTCGATACTGCCGATGCCACTCTGGCGGCCAGCGTCGAGTATGAGCTGGTATTGGCTCCTTTTGTGGTTCCTGCAAATCCCCTGATTGGGAAAATCATCACACTGGAGTGGACGGGGAAAATCCAGTGTATCGGCTGTGGCGGCAAAACCACAAAATCCTATTCCCAAGGGCATTGTTTCAAGTGTTTCAAGACCTTGGCGAGTTGTGATCTCTGTATCATGAAACCGGAAACCTGTCATTTTCACTTGGATACCTGCCGTCAGCCCGATTGGGCACTGACGTTTTGTTTTAGTCCCCATGTGGTGTACCTCGCCAATTCCAGCGGCCTGAAAGTGGGCATTACCCGTGAAAACCAGATGCCGACTCGCTGGCTGGATCAGGGCGCGCGTCAGGCATTGCCCATTTTTAGCACCACGTCACGCCGTATGGCTGGGTACATCGAAGCCAAGCTGGCCGAAAAAATCGCCGATAAAACCGATTGGCGTGCTTTGTTAAAATCTGAAGCCTCTGTCCTGGACCTGGTAGCACTGCGTGAGGCGCTACTGAAGGATTTTTCAACTGAGCTGAATCAGCTGGCACATGCCTTTCCTGAGGAATTTCAGTCGGTTGTTCCTCATGGTGTGCAAGAGTTTGCGTATCCTGTCATGCAATACCCTGCCAAAGTGACTTCTCTTAGCTTTGATAAAACGGCAGTAATCACGGGAAAAGTACAGGGCATCAAGGGACAGTACCTGATACTGGATAGTGGTGTGCTAAATCTACGCAAATTCACAGGGTATGAGCTGAAAGTGTCCTGTGATGATCCGGCGCTGACGGCTACTTCGCCAGAATCGCTCAGTGTGCCACTCAATGCCAGCAGTGATGTTGATTGAGAGAAACGGTGTTTAGATTGCTTATTGAGTAGTGAATTAAAAAAATCATTTCGCTATGGTGACGTTTCGAAAGAATTGGCTTATTGATACGGCCCTCAGTTAAGCATATGCGTTGCAGTATTCGGCTCATGTGCTGTGCCGCAGGATAGACAGCTTAACAGAAGAAAGGTGAGGGCAGAGGCTGTGCAAGGGCTAACATCTTTAGTCATTAGCCATAGACCACCAGCCAAAATCATCCGCCAAAAAAAACCACCCGAAGGTGGCTTTTGTTCAGGCAGATTTCGCTTAGCCAGCGGCTTTTTGCGACAGAGCCTTGATGTGCTTGTTCAGGCGGCTCTTGTGACGGGCAGCCTTGTTTTTGTGGATGATGCCTTTGTCAGCCATGCGGTCGATGACAGGAACAGCTGCTTTGTAGGCAGCGGCAGCAGTGGCGTGTTCGCCAGCTTCAATGGCATTAACCACTTTTTTCAGATAGGTACGAACCATAGAACGCAGGCTGGCATTGTGCTGGCGCTGTTTCAGGTTTTGACGGGCGCGTTTTTTGGCTTGAGCAGAGTTGGCCACTCGTGCACTCCTTGTAAAAAATAGGATCGGCAGGGCAGAGCAGGCGACCAGGGGAGAGAATAATACAGACCGAATCGTTCGCGCAGGCGAAAAATGACTCTGGAAACTGCATCCACGGAAGCCAACCGGGAGGCGGAACTGCATCATTGCAGAACCGTGCCCTAAAACAAGGGCATAATTTTGACGACATGAAGCGTTAAAGTCAAGGCATCACTTGCCTTTAGCGGCACATCTCATGAGCTTCAGGGGCACAACCCCGCTATTCTGACCCGCTACTGTGAGAAGGCAGCGTCGATCGCTTCATGAAGGCGACCCACCGGAACAATTTCCAATCCCTCAATTGGCTGGCGCGGTGCATTGCCACGGGGAACAATCGCACGGCTAAAGCCATGTTTGACGGCTTCGCGCAGGCGTTCTTGACCATTCGGCACGGGGCGGATTTCACCGGATAATCCGACTTCGCCAAATACCGCCAATTGCTGCGACAGTGCACGGCCTTTCAGGCTTGAGGCGCACGCCAGCAAGACGGCCAGATCGGAACCCGTTTCAGTGACCTTGACACCGCCGACGACATTGACAAACACATCCTGTCCGCTGGTCTGAATGCCACCATGGCGATGCATGACCGCAAGCAGCATGGCCAGCCGGTTTTGATCCAGTCCCACCGCTACCCGGCGGGGATTGCTCAGGGCATCGTCGACCAAAGCCTGTACTTCGACCAGTAAAGGACGGGTGCCCTCACGACTCACCATCACGATACTGCCCGGAATTGCTTCATCGTAACGGCTGAGAAAAATCGCTGAAGGATTCGATACTTCCCGCAAACCGCGGTCGGTTATCGCAAAGACACCGAGCTCATTTACGGCACCAAAGCGATTTTTGACCGCGCGAATCATCCGGTAGCGCGAGTCGGATTCCCCTTCAAAATACAGCACACAGTCCACCATGTGCTCCAGTACCCTTGGGCCAGCAAGTGCGCCTTCCTTAGTGACATGGCCCACCAGAAACAGCGCGGTTCCGGAATGCTTGGCGTAGCGGGTGAGTAAAGCGGCTGACTCACGAATCTGGGAAACACCGCCGGGAGCCGATTGTAGGGTTTCAGTGTAGAGGGTCTGAATGGAGTCCAGTACCGCCACTTTGGGTTGACGCGCAGCCAGCGTGGCGCAGATGGTTTCGACGCAGGTTTCCGCCATGACCATTAATTGGTCTGTCGGCAGCTCCAGCCGTTTGGCGCGCAAGGCGACCTGCGATAATGATTCTTCGCCGGTAACGTACAGGGCGGGAGTGTTCGCATCCTGCGCCATATGACACAGTGTTTGCAGCAAAATGGTGGATTTGCCAATACCCGGATCACCACCAATCAGCACTACGGAACCATTGACCAGCCCACCACCCAGCACCCGATCAAATTCCGAAATCCCTGTGGTGACGCGGCTTTCACGAGTCAGATTGACCTCTTTCAGCAGCGTGACAGCAGCTGCCTGACCGGCATACCCTCCGCCCGTGATGGCTTTGGCACGATGAGTGCTCGCTGGTGAGGCGGACTCAGTACGTGTTTCGACCAGCGCATTCCATTCGCCGCACTCAGCACACTGGCCGGACCATTTGGGATGAACGTTGCCGCAATGCTGGCAGACGTACTGGGTTTTGGCTTTGCTCATCGTAGGGGCTTAATCAGTAGCATCAGGCTAAATTACAGGCCCGCCGCCTTTCGCAAGGCATCTGCTTTGTCCGTTTTTTCCCAGGTAAAGGCAGTGTCCGATCCCGCACGGCCAAAATGACCATAGCGCGCCGTTTGCAGATACATGGGCTGCAACAGGTTCAGCATACGGGTGATGCCGTAGGGGCGTAGATCAAAATGCTCGCGCACCAGTGCTTCAATCACGCTGTCAGGGACTTTGCCGGTACCAAAGGTGTTGATGCTGATGGAAGTCGGCTGGGCCACGCCAATGGCATAGCTCACCTGAATTTCGCATTTATCGGCCAGACCTGCGGCCACGATATTTTTGGCGACGTAACGACCTGCATAGGCGGCAGAGCGATCGACCTTGGAAGGATCTTTACCGGAAAATGCACCACCACCATGACGCGCCATACCGCCATAGGTATCAACAATGATTTTGCGGCCAGTCAGACCACAATCGCCTACCGGACCACCAATGATAAAGACACCTGTCGGATTAATGTGGTACTGGGTACCGGCGTGCAGCCATTCGGTGGGAATCACTTTTTTGATGATCTCTTCCATCACGGCTTCTTTCAGCTGGGACTGGCTGATGTCCGGATCGTGCTGGGTGGACAGGACAATGGCATCGACGCGGGCTGGGCGCTCATTTTCATAGTGAAAGCTGATCTGGCTTTTGGCATCCGGACGCAGCCAGGGCAAGGTGCCATTTTTACGCAGGTCGGCCTGTTTTTCCACCAGACGATGCGCGTACTGAATCGGTGCGGGCATTAGCACATCGGTTTCATGACAGGCATAGCCAAACATAAGCCCCTGATCGCCTGCACCCTGATCTTCCGGACGACTACGATCGACACCTTGCGCAATGTCAGGGGACTGTTTGCCGATCATGTTGATCACGGCACAGGTGGAGCCATCAAAACCCAATTCGGAATGGTTGTAGCCAATCTCATTGACGGTCCGGCGGACGATCGCCTCAACGTCAATATTTGCTGTGGTGGTCACTTCGCCTGCCAGTACCACGGCACCGGTTTTGACCAGCGTTTCACACGCGACACGGGCGTGAATGTCCTGCTCCAGTATGGCATCCAGTAACGCATCACTGATTTGGTCGGCCATTTTGTCCGGATGACCTTCACTAACGGATTCGGAGGTAAAAACGGAATACTCACGCATGGGAAATGGCCACTTGCTGAATTTTAAAAATGGCAACTATGGTAACGGTTTCGGGGGTCTGGGGCTAGGGTCTGTTGACGTTTCAGCCATCCGGAGTTCCTGTGTTTATTCTCAGACTATAGAAGCTGCACCACAAAAGCTGGACCAGTCAGCAAAGTCAATGCCCACTGAGAAAAACAGGGAATGTGCTTGTTCCCTCCCTTCCTTTTTAGGACAATGGCGCCAGTTTTCTTGCCGGAATGACGCGCTATGTCGACCCCACTTGCGGAACGCCGCCTTGCCAATGCAATTCGTGTCCTTGCCATGGACGCCGTGCAGCAAGCCAACTCTGGCCATCCGGGTGCGCCCATGGGAATGGCAGACATTGCTGAAGTCCTCTGGCGCCAGTTTTTGCGTCACAATCCGGCAAATCCTGCCTGGCCAAACCGCGATCGGTTTGTGCTGTCGAATGGCCACGGTTCCATGCTGCAGTACGCGTTGCTGCATTTGTCTGGGTATGACCTGAGCCTGAACGATCTGCGCCAGTTCCGTCAGCTGCACAGCAAGACCCCCGGCCACCCTGAGCTGGGCTACACGCCAGGCGTCGAAACCACCACAGGCCCGCTGGGGCAGGGCATCGCCAATGCGGTGGGTTTTGCCATTGCCGAAAAAACACTGGCCGCCCAGTTCAATCGCGATGATCTCAACGTTGTTGATCATTTTACCTATTGCTTTCTGGGTGATGGCTGCCTGATGGAAGGGATTTCCCATGAAGTCTGTTCGCTGGCTGGCACCTTGCAACTGGGCAAACTGATTGCTTATTACGATGACAACGGCATCTCGATTGATGGTGAAGTCGAAGGCTGGTTTAGCGATGACACCTTCAAGCGCTTTGAAGCCTATGGCTGGCAGGTCATTCGCGTGGATGGTCATGATGCCGGAGCAATTCGTGAAGCCACGCTGCAGGCACAGGCGGAGCATCACAAGCCGACCCTGATTATCTGTAAAACGATCATTGGCCTCGGCTCGCCCAACAAACAGGGCAAAGAGGAATGCCATGGCGCGCCGCTGGGTGGTGCGGAGATTTCGCTGGTACGTGAAACGCTTAACTGGTCGGATGAGGCTTTTGTACTGGCCGATGATATTTACGAAGCCTGGGATGGCAAGGCTAAAGGCGCTGCACTGGAAGGCCATTGGCAGTCTGTAATGCAAACCTATCGCCAGCGTTATCCGGAACTGGCCGCAGAGTTGGAACGCCGCCAGAGTGGCGGATTACCGGCAGACTTTGAGGCGCAAGCAAATGTCT
>CAUJHL010000158.1 GCA_963204705.1 Pseudomonadota bacterium
CAGGAACCGGCGAGCAGGGGATGGCGAACGCACGCCGCAGTTGTGATGCACTGGCTCAGCTCGGCAAGGTACGCCACGAGCACGTATTGCCTTTTTCAACGGGTGTGATCGGTGAGCAATTGCCGATCGAACGCCTGGAAGCGGGCTTGCCCAAAGCCCTCGCCGCACTGGATGCAGATCAGTGGGCGATGGCCGCTCGTGGGATCATGACAACGGATACCCTCCCCAAAGGTGCCAGCGAGCAGTTGACGCTGGATGGCATCGTTTACACCATTACCGGTATCAGCAAAGGCGCTGGCATGATCCGCCCGAACATGGCGACCATGCTCGGCTACGTGGCCACGGATTTGCCGATTGCCCAACCTCTGCTGCAACAAATGCTGGATAACGTTGTCAATCAGTCTTTTAACCGCGTCACCATCGACGGCGATACCTCTACCAACGACAGTTGTGTCTTGATGGCCACAGGCCAAGCAGGCGGTACGATTCTGGAGAACGCCAGCGATCCGCGCTTTACGCAGGTTCTTGAGGCACTGACTCGGGTGTTTGTTCGATTGGCCCAGCTGATTGTGCGGGATGGCGAAGGCGCCACCAAGTTCATTACTGTTCAAGTCGAGGGGGGCGCCACGACTGACGAATGTTGTGCCGTTGCCTACAGTGTGGCGCATTCGCCGCTGATTAAAACCGCGTTTTTTGCTTCAGACCCCAACTGGGGGCGTATTCTGGCCGCAGTAGGAAATGCTGGCGTTTCGTCACTGGATGTTCGGGGGGTACAGGTTTGGTTGGATCATGTGCAAATCTGCAAAAATGGCGGCGCGGCGGATGACTACACCGAAGCACAGGGAGCAGCAGTCATGGCTCAGCCAGAAATCTCCATCCGGATTGATCTGGGGCGCGGCAGTGCTCGCGACACCGTGTGGACCTGTGACCTGTCTTATGACTACGTCAAGATCAACGCGGATTATCGCTCCTGATGCATGCTTTTGATTCATGCTCGTGATCCATGCAACAGGCACTTGTTGCAAAAAACAGTAGCAAAAACCAGTAGCAAAAACCAGTGCCAATAACGAGCCCAAAATTTTCCTGCCTCCCAAGAGACACACGTAATTACTACAGTATTGTGTACACAAGGCACTCAGGAAAAGGCATAAAAAAGGGCATAAGTTAACCCCTTGGAGTCACCGGTATGCCAAATCGTCATCATCATCCTGATACTGTTCCAGAGGTCGTTTTTCACACCCGTGTTCGGGATGAGTCCATTGGTGGGGACAATCCCTTTCGCTGGCAGGAACTCAGCACCGACGATATTTTTGCCAACAAGCGGGTGATTGTTTTAGCGTTACCCGGGGCATTTACCCCGACCTGTTCCAGCACGCATTTACCAGGATATGAAAAACATTTTCGGGATTTTCAACGTCTGGGCGTGGATCAGATTATCTGTATTTCTGTGAATGATGCCTTTGTCATGTATCAATGGGCACAAAAACTTGGCGTCGAACACGTATTCATGCTTCCGGATGGCAATGGTGATTTTACCCGTGGCATGAATATGCTGGTGGCTAAAAATAATCTCGGATTTGGCGATCGTTCCTGGCGGTATTCCATGTTGGTGGACAACAAGCGCATTCGCAAACTGTTTATGGAACCGAATTTTTCCGATAACTGCCCAACCGATCCCTTTGAAGTATCGGATGCTGACACCATGCTGGAATATTTGCGCTCCCAGGCGGGCGATTAACTCTCATAATTGATCTCTTAAAAACCTTTGATTAACTGGATACCTCCTGTCCTATGAGCACAACAGAACTGATTGATAATCAGGCTAAACTGGTCGTAAAACAGCATCTGGATGCCCTGAATTTTCCTCAGGAAATACCGATGACAGATGCCGAGAAGGCTGATTATTTTGAGCGAATTAGCGCAGAGCTAAAGCGTCAGGATGCGGTGCTGGTCGCTCATTATTACACTGCGCCAGAAATTCAGGAGCTGGCGGAAAAAACCGGCGGCTGCGTGTCAGATTCTCTGGAAATGGCCCGTTTTGGACGCGATCATCCGGCCCAGACACTGGTGGTGGCTGGTGTCAAATTTATGGGCGAAACCGCCAAAATTCTGTCTCCTGAAAAAACCATTCTTATGCCCACACTGGAAGCAACCTGTTCGCTGGATCTCGGTTGTCCAGTCGAAGAATTCAGCGCGTTTTGCGACCAGCATCCAGACCATACCGTCGTGGTCTATGCCAATACCTCAGCAGCCGTCAAAGCCCGTGCCGATTGGGTTGTTACGTCCAGCTGTGCAGTAGACATCGTGGAACACCTCGACAGTGAGGGAAAATCCATCATCTGGGCGCCGGATCAGCATTTGGGCCGTTATATCCAGCGCAAAACTGGCGCAGACATGTTGCTCTGGGATGGCTCCTGCATCGTGCATGAGGAGTTTCGTGCCCGTGGACTGGAAAAAATGAAAGCACTGTACCCGGATGCCGCCATTTTGGTACATCCCGAATCGCCGGAATCGGTCATTGCGCTGGCCGACGCAGTGGGAAGCACCAGTCAATTGATCAAAGCAGCACAGACCCTGCCGCATCAGCGCATGATCGTGGCAACGGATCGAGGCATTTTTTACAAAATGCAGCAGGCTGCTCCGGGCAAAGAATTGATTGAAGCACCGACTGCTGGAGAGGGTGCAACGTGTCGTTCCTGCGCGCATTGCCCGTGGATGGCCATGAATGACCTCGAGAGCCTATTGCAGGTGTTACAGCGTAAAGATCAGGAAATTGTGGTTGATCCTGAATTGGGTCTACGTGCCAAAATTCCGCTGGACCGCATGCTCGATTTTACCCGTAACCTGAAACGCTGATTGGCGAAGTGTGTGCACCTACCGCCGTATAAGACATCTTGCGAAGAAATGCAGGTTCGGGCAAAAAAACGGCACTCATCACTATCGAACACTAAAATCGGCGGTGTATGAGTTGACGTACCGGCTTTGACTCCCTAAAATGCTCCTCCATCGACGCTGCTGATGCAGTCGTGAGTGATGTTGATATTCGGAGTATGGCGCAGTCTGGTAGCGCACCTGGTTTGGGACCAGGGGGTCCAAGGTTCGAATCCTTGTGCTCCGACCAACATTTCTTGTGATTCGTGCCATAGGTAAACACATTCCTGTGTCCACGCGCCTGTAGCTCAGCTGGATAGAGCATCCGCCTTCTAAGCGGATGGTCGCAGGTTCGAGTCCTGCCAGGCGCGCCAAACGTCGGCATGGATTACCGGAGAAAGCAACTTTCTCTTGAATGAACCGTCGAACTCCTCCTTTCCGCATCTCATGCGGTTTCTTCAGCCAAGAGTGACTCTTGCTGGCGATGGTGGCTATAGCTCAGTTGGTAGAGCCCCGGGTTGTGATCCCGGTTGTCGTGGGTTCGAGTCCCATTAGCCACCCCAGATTCTAGTACCACCCCGTATTGCCGGGGGCGCAAAAGCCTGATAAAACAATATTTTAGGGCCTTTGCGTAGTATCATCCGGTATCAAACAGACTCAATTTTTTAGCGGTATAGTTAGCAGCACACGCCCTGCCGCTGGATTCAGGTACTGCTATTCCCCGCCGTGTCATACCCCTGTCAGACACCCAGATCAAAACCGCCCGGCCACTGGAAAAAAACTATCGCCTGTCCGATGGCGATGGCCTCTATCTGCTCATCACCACCGATTCCAGCAAGCTGTGGCGGTTCGATTATTACCGCCCCGCCAGTGCCAAGCGCAACACCCTATCGCTGGGCAGCTACCCATCTTTGACCCTGGCGCAGACCCGCCAGGAACGCGAACGCCTGCGGTCACTGGTGGCCAGGGGTATCGACCCCGCCGAACAGCGCAAACAGGACCAGCGCGAAGCGCAGTGGCAGGCCGCCAACACGTTTGAGCAGGTGAGCGCCGAATGGCTTGAAAAAATGGCCGATGAATACGCGCCGGCCACGATGGTCAAGGCCCGCCAGCACCTGGCCCTGCCGCTGCAAAAGATGGGCCGCCGCCCGGTGTCGGAACTGTCGGCGGCTGAAATCCTGGACGTGTGCCGGATCAAGGAAAAACAGGGTCATCTGGAAGCGGCCCGCAAAACACTGAACAAAATCACTCAGGTCCTGCGCTACGCGGTGCAGACCAGTCGGCTGAAGGCGGTGCCCACCGTGGATCTGAAGGGGGCGCTGAAAACCCCCAAAACGCAGCACATGGCCGCTATCGTTGACCCGATTGAACTGGGCCGGTTGCTGGGCGACGTGGAGCACTACAATGGCCGGTCGGCCACCGTTGATGCCCTGCGTCTGGCCCCCATGCTGTTCATCCGGCCCGGTGAGCTGCGGGCCATGCGCTGGGCAGATGTGGACCTGAAAACGGCAGGCTCACCTACACCCCGCCCAAAACCCGCCAGGCGCTGGGCACGCAGCTGCTTGTGCCGCTGCCCAGGCAGGCACTGACTATCCTGCGGGAGCGTCACGTAATCAGCGGTCACACTGAATTTGTTTTTCCGGCGAACCACACAACAAAGCCGCCTTACCGAATGGCTCAATCACTCCCTCGGACGGGTCAAGGCGGCTGTGTTGGCTGCTCACAATGCTGAACAATTATCCGCCGAACAGCAAGCCAAGGTAGACAAGGTTGCCAAACGTCAAGCGCAGGAAGAAGCGTTGATCGCCCAACTACTGGGCTTTAAATCCGGCGATAAAGTCAACTTTGGCGGGGTAAATGTTATCCGCGTTTCCAAGAATCGAGAGGTGTCCCCAAGATTTCGGACAGTCTGCTAAGTGGAAAGGCGGCCTGATTCGGGCATGATAAGCCCATGAAATCAGGAGCGAAAGATGAGCAGACGTCCCCGCCGGAATCACAGTCCGGCCTTCAAGGCCAAAGTGGCGCTGGAAGCCTTGAAAGGCGAACTGACCTTGGCCGAACTGGCACAAAAGCATGATGTACACGCCAACCAGATCACCCAGTGGAAATCGCAGTTGCTGGAACGTGCCGCCAGTGTCTTTGGCGGAGAGACAGAATCTGCTGCCAGCCCGCCGGTGGACCTCAAGGAGTTGCACGCCAAGATCGGTGAACAGGCGCTGGAAATCGATTTTTTAGGACGCGCGCTCAGCAAAGCGGGCCTGCTGAGCGCAAAGCGATGATCGACCGCACCGACCGCTTGCCGGTGAAGCGGCAGGCGGAGGCGCTGGGCCTGAGTCGCAGCACGGTTTACTACCAGCCTCGCCCTGTTTCTGAATCAGACCTGGCGCTCATGCGCCGGATCGACGAATTGCATCTGGAGTACCCCTTCGCAGGGTCACGGATGCTGCGAGACTTTCTGACACGCGAAGGCATTCGTATTGGCCGCAAGCATGTGTCCACGCTGATGAGGCGGATGGGCATTGAGGCCTTGTATCGCAAGCCAAACACCAGCAAGCGGCACTCTGCGCACGCCGTTCATCCGTACCTGCGACGCGGCATGAGCATCGACCGGCCGAACCAGGTCTGGGCGATGGATATCACGTATATCCCGATGGCGCGGGGCTTTGTGTATCTGGCGGCAGTGGTCGACTGGCATACCC
>CAUJHL010000159.1 GCA_963204705.1 Pseudomonadota bacterium
TCCCGATAGCGTGGTCTACACCGACCACTGGCGCAGCTACAACGCACTGGACGTGGCTGGCTTTGTCCATCACCGAATCAACCACAGCACGCAGTTTGCCCAAGGTCGCAATCACATCAACGGCATTGAGAATTTTTGGAAACAAGCCAAGCGGGTTATGAGAAAGTACAATGGCATTCCCAAGGGATCATTTGAGTTGTTCCTGAAGGAATGCGAGTTTCGGTTCAATTATGGCAGTCCAAAGCAGCAGCGCAAAGTCTTGAGGGCTTGGACTCAAATCTAACCTTTTCTAGTACAGCCCCAAATTAAATTAGTAAAATATTAAACCAAAACCCCCGCCGAAGCAGGGGTTTTGGTATCACGATCGGTTGCTGCTGATCGGTTTATTACCAGCAGCGAAACGGGATCAGATCCGTTCGATAATGGTGGAGATACCCTGACCCAGACCAATACACATGGTCGCGAGGCCAATCTGGGTATCCTGCTGTTCCATCACGTTCAGCAAGGTGGTGGTGATCCGCGCACCCGAGCAACCCAGTGGGTGACCCAGCGCAATGGCGCCGCCATTCAGGTTGATCTTGTCCATCTTGTCGATCACACCCAGACCTTTCAGCACAGACAGACCTTGCGCAGCAAAGGCTTCGTTCAGTTCGATGGTCTGCATGTCGTCGATGGTCAGGCCAGCACGCTTGAGGGCTTTCTGGGTAGCGGGTACCGGGCCATAACCCATGATCGCCGCGTCACAGCCTGCAATCGCCATGGAGCGAATTTTGGCACGTGGCTTCAGACCCAGTGCCTGGGCACGTTCCGCACTCATCAGCAACATGGCCGATGCACCGTCGGACAGTGCGGACGAGGTCGCCGCAGTCACCGTACCGCCTTTAGGATCAAACGCAGGGCGCAGAGCTTTGAAGGCTTCCAGATTGGCATCCGGACGAATGACTTCGTCGATGTCGCACAGGACTTTGAAGCCATTGGCATCATGACCTTCAATGCCAACGATTTCATTTTTAAAACGGCCTGCCTGAGTCGCAGCCCAGGCACGACGGTGTGACTCAACGCCAAACTCATCCTGCATCTCGCGGCTAATGCCGTTCATGCGGCCCAGCATTTCAGCGGTCAGGCCCATCATGTTGGAGGCTTTGGCGTAATGCTTGGAGGCCTCAGGGTTCAGGTCGATACCGTGCATCATACCGACATGGCCCATGTGCTCCACACCACCGATGATAAAAATATCACCCTGCCCGGTCATGATCTGGGCAGCTGCGGTATGAATGGCCTGCATGGAAGAACCACACAGACGGTTGACGGTCTGGCCGCCAGCGGTTTTGGGCACATCGGCCAGCAGCGCGATGTTACGGGCGATGTTCATGCCCTGTTCGAGCGTCTGGTTCACACAGCCCCAGATCACGTCTTCGACTTCGTTGGCATCAAACTGATTGCGGCGCATCAGGGCACGAATCAGCTCAGCGGACATGGAATCCGCACGTACATTGCGGAACATGCCATTTTTGGAACGTCCCATGGCGGAGCGAACGCCATCGACAATCACCACATCACGTGGGTTCAGAGTTGCCATTGTTTCAGCTCCTTAACCGTAGAATTTTTTGTTGGCGGCAGCCATGTCACGCAGCATTTGCGGCGCTTCATAGGCTTTTCCGAGGTGTGCGTATTTGTCACACAGGGCAACAAAATTGGCGACACCAGTTTGATCGACATAACGGCAAGGCCCGCCACGGAAGGGAGGGAAACCCACACCCATGATCATGGCCATATCGGCTTCAGCCGGCGTGGCAACGATCTTGTCTTCGAGGCAGCGCACGGTTTCATTGACGAAGGCCACCATCATGCGATCGATGATTTCCTGTGCGTCAAATTCGCGCTTTTCGCTGGTCGCGGTGCTGGCAACCAGTTCATAAGCAGTCTGATCAACGACTTTTTTCGGCTTGCCCTTGGCATCGGTTTCGTAGCTGTAGAAGCCCTTGCCATTTTTCTGGCCCAGACGCTTGGCTTCGTACATGGTCTCAATCGCGCCTTTGAAATCTGGCTTCATGCGATCCGGGAAGCCTTCGGCCATCACGTGCGCACCATGCACGCCGGTGTCGATACCGACCACGTCGATCAGGTAGGCAGGGCCCATTGGCCAGCCAAATTTTTCCATGACTTTATCGACTTGCTGGAAATCCGCACCGTCTTTCAACAGCAGATCAAAGGCACCAAAGTACGGGAACAGTACACGGTTGACCAGGAAGCCAGGGCAATCATTAACAACGACAGGCACTTTGCCCATTTTTTGCGCCAGAACCACAGTAGTAGCGATGGCTTCGTCGGAGGATTTTTCACCCCGGATCACTTCCACCAGTGGCATCATGTGCACAGGGTTGAAGAAGTGCATGCCGACAAAGTTTTCCGGACGCTTCAGGCTCTGCGCCAGATAGCTGATGGAAATGGTCGATGTGTTGGATGCCAGGATGCAGTTGTCCTTGACCAGTCCTTCGACTTCGGCCAGAACGGCCTGTTTGACCTTGGGATTTTCAACCACGGCTTCGATCACGATATCCACCGCACTATCGCCATTGTTGAAATCGCTGTAGCTCAGGGTACGGTCAATACGGCCAAGGGTTTCGGCCATTTTTTCCGGAGTGGATTTGCCACGGGCCACCTGTTTGGACAACAGTTTGGCGGCTTCGCTGTAACCCAGATCGAGCGCCTTGGTGTTGATGTCCTTCATGATGATGGGCAGGCCCTTGCTGGCCGACTGGTAGGCAATACCACCGCCCATGATGCCTGCGCCCAGAACCGCCGCACGATTGACCGGATGGGATTGTTTTTCCCATTTTTTGGCCATTTTCTTCACGACCTGATCGCTCATAAACAGACCAATCAGGGCATTGGCCTGTGGCGTCACGGCGGCTTTGGCGAAATTCTGCGATTCGATTTTCAGCGCATCGTCACGACCGACACTGGCGCTGGACTGCATGGCATCCAGAACCAGTTTCGGTGCTGGGTAGTTCGGGCCAGCTTTGCCCAGAATCACGCCTTTGGCGCTGTTAAACGCCATCATCTGTTCCATCATGTTCAGCTTGATGGGATCCAGTTTTTCCTGACGCTTGGCTTTCCAGTCCAGACGACCAGCGATGCACTGTTTGACCAGATCAATCGCGGCGTCTGTCAGTTTTTCAGGGGCAACAACGGCATCGACAGCACCGGATTTCAGGGCAACGTCAGGACGCTGTTCTGCACCAGTAGCGATCCATTCCAGCGCATTGTCCACGCCAATGACGCGCGGCAGGCGCACGGTACCACCAAAACCGGGGAAAATACCCAGTTTGACTTCAGGCAGGCCGACCTTGGCATTGGTAGACATCACGCGATAGTCACAGACCAGACACATTTCAAAACCGCCGCCCAGCGCGATGCCATTAATGGCCGCAACGGTAGGAACCGGCAAATCTTCAAAGGCACTGAAAATGCCATTTACAGGGCCAAGCCAGTCAGCAATGGCTTTTTCGCCCTGGGCAAAATTATCGCCAAACTCGGTGATGTCAGCACCTACGATAAACACCGGCTTGCCGGAGGTCACGATAACGCCTTTTACGTCGCTGCTGGCCTTGATAGCAGCAGTTGCCGCCTGCAGGTCTTCGACTGTGGCGCGATTAAATTTATTGACCGATTCGCCTTGAAGGTCAAAGCGGAGTTCTGCGATTCCATCCGAAAGCAGCTGGACGGTAATGGCATTGCCAGAATGGATCATGCCTCTGATCTCCTGTTGGGAGGACGTGGATTGGACAGGCGCCTGGCATACTAACTGCCCGGACACCCTGCCGTTTTTTTTGCCCCGGTCTACACCGACATCCGTTGTGCGGGATCAGCCTTTACGAGGACTGCAAAAAAATTTGCCCAAGTGTACGGCAATCCGCGATTTAAATGCCAATCCATCACGTTGCAAGGTGTGACGGGTCGGTCATCTGTCCGATCTGTTCATCGGAATCCTGGATTTTGTCAAGTTCACCGGCAGATTTATGCCAAACCACAACAATTTGACCTTTACGGCTGCTGTTGGACAGCACAGGCAGACCGTATGATTGGGCCAGCCTATTACATGATATCCCCTGAGACCCTCATGAAAACCCGTCAAAAAATCAGCGGCGCCCAAGGCGTCAAGTTGCAGGTGGCGACCTATGGCGATAGCAGTCATACCCCACTGATACTGGTCCATGGCTACCCGGATAATCATCAGGTCTGGGAAGGTGTGGCCCGTCTACTGGCGGATCGGTATTTTGTGATTGCCTATGACGTGCGTGGCGCGGGTGAGTCCGACCGGCCGAAACGGGTGCGCGATTACAGCCTGGATATTTTGTCGCAAGATTTGAAAGCGGTAGCCGATGCCATCATTCCTGATCGCCCGTTTCATCTGATTGGGCACGACTGGGGCTCCATCCAGAGCTGGGAGTCTGTCACCACCGACCGCCTGAAGGGCCGCATTCTGTCGTTTACCAGCATTTCCGGGCCTTCGCTGGATCATGCTGGGCAATGGATGCAAAAGCAGCTCTTGCACAGTGGCGTCAAAGGTAAAGTCAAAGCTGCCCGCCAACTGGCCAAGTCCTGGTACATCATGCTGTTTCAGTTTCCCGTCATTGCCCCTGCTCTCTGGAAACTGGTCATGGGCAAACACTGGGAAAATTATCTGGCCAAAGCCGAAAACATCCATAATGTGATTCCAAACCCGACCCAGACCGCGGATGGCGTGCACGGCACCAAACTGTACAAAGCCAATTTTCTCGGCAAACTGACTCAGCCCAGACAACGGATTGCCCACTGCCCTGTCCAGCTCGCGGTGTTGCTGGCTGATAATTATATGAATGTGGAACTGTTCGACGACCTGCATCAATCCGTTCCGGAATTGTATCGCCGTGACTTTGCCGCGACGCACTGGGCACCCCTAAGCCATCCACAGGAAATCGCGCGCTGGGTGGATGAATTCATCACTGGGCTGAATACCGGCAAAATGCCCTTTGATCTGGTAAAGATTTAAACACATGTTATGAACCTATTACCCTGAAAGTATCAGTCTAAAATTCCGCCCCTAAAACTCCCTGCTGACAGCACATCATTCCTAACGGTGTGCTTACATTCCTTCTGTGCCACACACACGATTACTATCAAAACTTCCCCGAACATACGCTTTTTCGTTTCTTTAGAACCAAAAAACCACCATTTCAGTGCGCATACACGTCGAACCCTCTTCCAGTCGGCTGATACCCTGAATGCGTCTATGACTGAAAGTGTTTTGGGCTGAAAGAGTTCTATGCTGAAAGAGTTCTATGCTGAAAAGGTCTTGTGGACATGTCAGGACTAACTGTCTGGCAGGGCCTTAAATGCCGACTGCACTAGCGATTTCGCCATTACTTATTGGCTTTAGTATCTACTTATTGGCATTAGTATCAATGAACAGGAGTGGCATCATGACCACGGATTTACATCAACAACTGACTGCGTCACCCCCTAGCACACAGCTCCCGCTGCTCTGGTTTCTACCCCGCCGCATGCTTATTAGCCTACTTTCCGGCAGTATGTCCCTGCTGACCATACCGACGGTACATGCGGTCGAAACCGCCGTATTAATTGACAAAGGTACAGGCAGCGCACCTGTTAGCGCCACCACACCCGTGATTATTGATCAGCGTCCTGTGGTAGTGACCACCACACCAGCAGTGGTAATTGAATCCTCCAAAGATCCTGTAGCGCTGAGTAATTCGGCCCTACCGCCTGCCGTGGTTAGAGTAGAAACCACTTCGACGGCACCAGTGATCACCAGTAAAACCACCAGAACGGTTGTGGTGGAAGAGAAAAAACCGGTCATCGTTGAAAAAACCCTCACTGCCAATCCTTCGGGTATCGTCACCAAAACCACCATTGATGAGCCCGTCGTCACCACGACGATCAGCCCCAGTGGTCTGACGCAGGTGAAAACCGAAGTTCAGCGCCAAACCATTGTTAAACGCACACCCACCGTTAAACGCGTCGTAGTAAACAAAAGCCACCGTTACATTTACAACAGTCCTTATCGCTACAAGCCACATTATTACTGGAACGGCAAATACTGGGTCTATCGCCGCTAAGTGTAAAGGCCTATCAGGTTATGATGCTTGGGTGTAATGCTTGGGTGTAGGGCTTATGAGGTGAGAGAACACCAGCGAGCAGCAATACCCGCACACTCGCTTGGCAGACCCCGCTTGGTAGAACTCGCTTGATAGAACAACTTGGCAGACTTAGCCTGGCACTTGAGCTTCAGTCAGACTGGGCGTTAACACTGAGGCGACCAAAGCGCTGTCAGCCCGCTCTTGAACTATTGTTAAAAATAAGACATAAGCGGGCTATCGCCAGTTAACTAAGCGCCGGCTCAACCATACTCCCGTTTGATCAAGCGCCATGTTAATCAAGCTCTCTTTTTATTAAACCTAAGCTTCATCAATAGCTTGTTCCTCGGTTGAGTGACAGCAGGGATACATAAGGATGTTCATCTTGCGCACACGCCCAGTTCCAGGAAAAGTTTTAATTAGCCAGTTTTCTCATGCAGTTGCTGTTCACGATAAGCCGGCAAGCCAAACTGGGAATGACGATTTAAGAAATCCAAAATTTAGAAGACTTCTGCTGAGTTGTCTGACGGCAAGCATGGCCTCACTCCTAACGCCTGTGTTTGCCGCCGCACAAACCACGCCGATGGTGAGGACCACTGAATCCGCCAATTTTGCCGATATCCCTGTCAGCACCATGACTCACCCGAGCGGGTCACATCCGGCTCAACCGACGACCCACGATTCTGCAGAGGTCAAATCCACAGCTAAAGCCACTAAACGAAGCCGTCAACACAAAAGCCATTCGTCCAAAAAAACAGGCCATCCCGCTACGCAGCAAGCTTTGTCTCAGGCGCAGCACGCCACGACTCCGACTTTACCCACCGATACAGCACTGGCAAATGGCATGAATCCATCCACTGCAGCGGCAGTCAGATCACCCAATGAGTCTGCGCCCGAGGCAACACCTGCAGTGATTTTCCTGCCAACGGTCACGCCAACGGTGGAATGGATCGATGAAAAACACGACACCATCGGAGAGTTGCTCCAACGGCGTGCCCGTAAGATGAATAGCTGGTTTGGCGATTTAAGTCCTGAAGAACCCAAGGCAAATGTCCGAGTGATTCTGGATCATTTCTGGGATGCGGAATTGGGTGATACCACTACTTTGCGAATCCGTGGCAGTCTGAAACTACCCAATGCCAACAAGCGGCTAAAACTGGTGTTTGGTGACGACAGTCTGGATTATGAAAATCAGCAGGTCAGTCCACAAGACACACCGGGTAATCAAAACCAGCCAGTCAAGGCAGGCACCAGTACGACGACACGGCTGGATCGACTCAAGACTCAGGCCAAAGAAGACAACACGTCGCTGGCCCTGCGATATCTGGGCATCAACACCCACAATCTAGATACGAGCTTTGACGTGGGTATTCGTTCCTCCAGCGACATTTATGCACGGGCAAAAGCCAGTAAGCTCTGGGAAATCAATCCCGATCTGGATACCCGCCTGACCCAGACCCTGCGTTATGGCACAGACAGTAAAGCCTTTAGCCAGACCAGTTTTCTGGTATCGCATCACCCAAAAAACCAGTATCTGACGCAGGCGGAAACTACCCTGACCTATTCAGAACCCAGTAAGGCACTGGGCATGGTCTGGGAACACCGGATCTGGCAATACCATCAATTATTTGCCCAGAACGATTTTTCTTATGGCTGGTATTTTAATGGACAGATTGAGGATACCGACGTCAGCCTGAACACACAGGGGCCTTATGTGAGCTGGCGGCAGCCTTTTTGGCGGGACTGGTTTTTTGTACGGGGCGATCTGAATTATTTTAATAATCGCCCCTTGCAACTGGGCCACCATCTCTCGGCGCTGGTACGGTTTGAGGCGATATTTTAGGATTATCCAGCCTTTAACGGATGATAATCAGCGCAGCACGAGGGCGATCTGAATAGGAACGACGACTATAATCCGATGAGTACCGCCTGCCATAACTTTCTGCAGGATCATTACGATAAGACTGGCGGCGATTTTGGGCTTTCGCCTGTTTTTCCCGCTGCCAGGCGTCCGTGGCGGAGCGCCTGATCTGGCTCAGTTCGGCCTCACGCCGGCGTTTCAGATCCCGAATTTCCTGATCCAGCGTGGTGTTTTTCACCGAAAATTTATTTTTTTCACGGGCCTGCATTTCCAGGCCGTTGTATTTGCGGTTGGTGTCCTGCAGGCTGCGGTTCATTTCAGCTACTCTGGCACTCCAGGTAGTCCGCATGTCATCCGAGGGGTAATCGTTTTCCAGAGAAATAGTGTCGCCCCACCAGTCTTTAGGCTGGTCTGCATCGGTTTTGGGTTTATCGACTTTAATGGCACCACCCGATTTAGTGTTGGATGGGCACGGCATCGCAGAATAAGTTACGGCGCCAGAAGCGGTCTGGCATTTAAATACCCCCGCAAGGGCGGTTTGCACGCTGGCCGTCATGGACACAGCCAATAGAGGAATTATCCAGTAACGTTGAATCATAGCCATGCGACCCATGCCCTTTGCCAATACCATTCAGAGTGATACCCAGTTCGAGACTGGTTAGACCGGTTAAACCTTAACACAAATTAACATAGTCGATGCGCACATGCGACGGTCAACACACGCTTCTTAAAATTTTTTGCAATTGCTGCCATTGTGTTTAACGGGTCAAAGGAAAGCACTTTTCAAATACGGCGTTTAGCCCAATCCTTTTAGGCATGCACTTGCGGAGTGGCTATGTTCTATACTGGAGCGCACGCTGAAGGCACTACAGCGTCAAACGGGCCTTTTGACGATGGTATGGAATGAGTGGGAACTGATGCAGCAGCAACAAACGGTAATACATCCTATGGCCGGTTGTGTGGCGGGTTCACTGGTGCATACCGACAAAGGTCTGGTGCCGATTCAGGACATTCAAGTGGTGAATCGGCTGCTGTCACGCCGGAACGATAATACGTGAGCACGAATATAAGCGGGTACTAAAAACCTTTAGGTATGAAAATAAGCCCAATAGCGCGATTTCTATCGTTTTTGATTGGAGGTGGAGGATTTTCATACCTATTTTGTCGGTGAAAATGGCGTATAGGTGCACGATAAAAACGACCGCACCGGAGCCCTGTCATCCCAAGTGAACAACTTATTCATAGGCCGATTCGCGTAACCATTTGGTCGCTATGTATTTCGTCCCGGAAATGACCGGAAGCCCGGCGTGCAGCGTCCGCCGATCCGGCGTACCATCCGCCTGTAGATTACTAAAAAACAGCGCAGTGCCCGGTTGTGGCTGCACGCGCAAGCCCAGCTCGGGGAAATAGGTGCCACCCCCACTCTCGACAACTGACAAATACAAAATCACCGTCGCCACCCGCTGGCCGCCACGCGCCAGATGCCGCTGACTACCTGACAAAGAAGGGTCAAAAAAATCAAAATGCGGCCGGTACTCGCCGCCCCTTTCGTAGCGCAAAATCTGCAAGCCCTCCCCTCGCTCCACCGGATAATCCAGCAGGCTGGCAATGCGGCTTTCGATCCGCTGCACCAGCGCCTGCTCGCCCCGCTCAAACCAGCTGTTGTGACTGGTGCGCCTCGTATCTACTTGCTCGGCACCGTCCGCTTCAGCCACGACCGTCGAACGGGACAGCCCACCTTTCTTGTGCTGCGCCAGTTCAATCAGTTGCTGGCATTCAGCCGCACTCAGCAGATGGTCGATCACCACAATGCGCGGCGACTCTAGCTGAAAGCGCACGCATGCCTGAGTACTCAGAGCAGGATCGTCACTTTCCCCACTAACACCACTGTCGCGCACGATCGGTTCGGCCAGACTAATGTCCGTGCCGATGCGCAAATCCACACTGGGTGCATTGAGGCTTTCGGTGCCGGTAACGGACTCAGAATCTGATGGTTCCCACGAAACGGGCTCGCTGCCCTGCTCCAGTTGCTGTGCCATGGCATCAATAACCGAGCCAAAACCATTGTCCCGCAAGGTCTGCAGCAATACTTCAGGATCACAGCCGCGTTGCAGGTTTTCTGCCAGCCAGGATGACCATTCAGCGGGCAATGCCGTGGGTGCAATATTCGCATTCATCGTTTGCTACTTCCTGCAACTTTTTTTGAAGTCATAGCGACATATATTTGGCACATGAGTCCGACTATTCTGCCAGCAAAATGGCCCGAACTGCTTCGTATTCCTTCATTCTGGCCAGATCACGCTCGGTAGGATTGGCTATCCGGCTCAGGTCGCTGTTTTCAGCATTGTCGGCCAGCTTGACGATGCGTGCAATGGAATCGGCAGCCGCGCGATGAGCGGCATCAATTCGGCTTTCCCCTTCACGCTTGGTCAGGGCATCAATGGCCTGAATCACGGCTTCGGCAAAGCCTTCTGCCCGCAACTCGTCCAGACTGACGTCCGTGTCTTCCACCACGTCATGCAAGACCGCCGCGATACGCTCGTGCTCGGTCATCACCCGTAACATGACCCGAACGGGATGCAATATGTAGGGTTCACCGGCTTTGTCCTGCTGACCTGAATGAGCTTTGGCAGCAATTTCAATGGCGCGTTCAAGGGTGGGCATGGGTATTCTCCCCAAGTTTTTATAATGAAAAGTACTAAACAGTTCAGTCGTAATGCGTCCATAAGCGCAACACGTTAACGGTATTTTCTGATTCTAGCACCTGATACACCAGACGATGCTTGATGGTGATACGGCGTGAATAAGCGCCGCTTAAATCCCCTACCAGCTTTTCAGTAGAAAGTCCCTCATCAGCGTATGCTTTTTCGTACTTTAGGACAAGAAAAAACCGCCAGCCTTAGCCAGCGGTTGTGAAAGGATGATGTCTGGGCTTCAACAGGCTCAGCGTACTATTGCTCCCTGAGCTTGTCGAAGGGCAGTCAACTACCGCTCCCTGAGCGTGTCGAAGGGAATAGCCCAAGCGATACGGCTAATAAGCTTGGTATGCAGGCACATTTCGACGAGCTCATTTCGACAGGCTCAATGCGCTTTTCCTATTACCGCTCCCTGAGCCTGTCGAAGGGAGCGTAGTAAGCCAGTCTCATTAAGCGTTAACGGCATTTGGCTTCGACAAGCTCAGCCTGCTAGGTTCCCTGAGCCTGTCAAAGGGCAGTCGCTAATGGCTTTAAGCCAGCAACAGCCCATTCACCCGTTTCAGATAGGCCGCAGGATCATCCGGCATTCCACCTTCTGCCAGTAGCGCCTGATCAAAGATCACATTGGCGAGATCGTCGAACTGATTGCCGCTTTCCAAGCGTTTGACCAGTGGATGTTCCGGGTTGATTTCCAGAATCGGCTTGGTTTCTGGCAAGGCCTGACCCATTTGCTTCAGCATGCGGGCCATCTGGCCGGACAGCTCGCCCTCCTTGACCACCAGACAGGCCGGCGAATCGACCAAACGTGTGGTGACGCGCACATCGGAGGCTTTGTCTTTCAGGCTTTCCTTCAGTTTTTCCAGCGTCGGTTTTAGCGATTCCGCAGCCGTTTCAGCGGCTTGTTTTTCCGCTTCGTCCTGCAAATCACCCAGATCGACCGCCCCTTTGGCAATGCTCTGAAGGGGCGTCTTGTCAAATTCATGCAGATTGCCCAAGGCCCATTCGTCGATGCGATCCGTCATCAGCAGCACTTCAATGCCCTTTTTGCGGAACAGCTCCAGTTGTGGGCTGTTTTTGGCAGCCGCGAGCGTATCGGCAGTGACGTAATAAATGGCTTTTTGGCCTTCCTTCATACGGGCCTTATAGTCGGCAAAGGAAGTCTGGCCTTCCTCCGTACTGGATGCAAAACGCAGCAGCTTGGCGATTTTGTCCTTGTTGGCAAAATCTTCGCCCAGACCTTCTTTCAATACCGCGCCAAATTCACGGTAGAACGTGGCAAATTTTTCCTGCTCGGCGGCGTCACTGCTGTTGGCCATACTGTCCAGCATGCCCAGCACACGGCGAGTATTGCCTTCACGAATGGCCCGCACGTCACGGCTTTCCTGCAGTAGCTCACGGCTGACGTTCAGCGGCAAGTCACTGGAATCAATCACCCCTTTGATAAAACGCAGATAGGGCGGCAGCAGGTTATCGGCATCGTCCATGATAAACACGCGGCGCACATACAGCTTCAAGCCACTCTGACGATCGCGATACATCAGGTCGTGCGGTGCCTTGGCCGGAATGTACAGCAGCTGGGTGTATTCGGTGCTACCTTCGACGCGGTTATGCGTCCAGCTCAGCGGATCCTCATAGTCGTGGCTGATCTGTTTGTAAAACTCGGCGTATTGCTCGTCGCTGATGTCTTTCTTGGCACGTGTCCACAGTGCGCTGGCGGAGTTGATAGTTTCCCATTCGTCCGTCACCACCATCTGGCCGGGCTGCTGATCGCCAGCGGCATTGGTTTCGCCTTCCTGCCAGACTTCCTTTTTCATCTGAATGGGCAGGGAGATATGATCGGAGTATTTGTTGACGACTTGCTTGATTTTCCAGCCATCGAGAAACTCTTTGGATTCCTCACGCAGGTGCAGGATCACGTGGGTGCCACGCTCGGCCTGGGTGATGGTTTCCACCTCAAAGGCACCCGTCCCGTCACTGCTCCAGCGCACGGCCTGATCGGCAGGCTGACCGGCACGGCGGCTCTCGACGGTGATCTTGTCCGCGACGATAAAACCCGAATAAAAACCCACGCCAAACTGGCCAATCAGCTGGGAATCGGCCCTCTGGTCGCCACTCAGCCGTGACATAAAATCTTTGGTGCCGGACTTGGCGATGGTACCCAGGTGATCAATGGCTTCCTGTTCGGTCATGCCGATGCCATTATCGCTGATGGTCAGCGTTCCGGCGTCCTTGTCGGCAACAATCCGAACACGCAACTCGCCATCGCCTTCATACAGTTCTGGCTGGCTGTTGGCTTCAAAACGCAGTTTGTCGCAGGCATCAGACGCATTGGACACCATCTCGCGCAGAAAGATTTCGGGATTGGAATAAAGGCTGGGGGTAACCAGATGCATCAACTGCGCCACTTCGGCCTGAAAACTGTACTGTTTGTTCTCGCTCATGAAAATTCCCCAAAGGTAATCGGTTGAAGGGCAAACGAATGGCCTAGAAGTGTGGTGTGGGGGGGATTTTTTCAAGCGCAACGCAACATCTTTAAGGCATAATTTTCAGATGACAAACAGCGAGTGACTTCATGACTGAACCAGAGCGTCAAACTGGGCGATTCCAGTCTTTTTATCAAAATAACGATCCGAGAGGTGGATTAATTACGACAACCGATTGGTTGCGCCACGATAGAGTCCTTCTTTGGTTTTCCTATTTTTCACAAGAAAATGATCCTCAGAAGGCACTTCTCGCTGCCAAGCTGGCACAGTTATTAGAAGTAGACCCTGCTCGCTCACAAGGTTTAATTAATCGAATTACTCAGACACTTGCATCCGAGGCAGGCCAAGTTAACTGGCCCTATAGGAAATTGAACTGCCCGATCGCCGAGCTTCTCAATAATGGGCAAATTACCAAGAGCGACCTCTATTGGGCAAGCCATAATGCACCGCATGTTCAGGTGCGCGAGGCTGCCAGGACATTATTACAGCTTGATGTGCTACATTATCAAAACTCTGTTCAAAATCATGAGCCTGCACAGTTGCATGGCAGCAATAGTTATAGTGCAAGGCAGGAAAGGCTATATATTTTAGGATGCGGAATAGTATGTGGAATATACCTAACGCTGTTCGCCTGCTATCTGGCTTGGATGTCGTATTCCCTACTCACACATCATAAATTTCCCCATTACTCCACTTTTGTCGTTATAGGCTTACTAGGAACGATGATCGTCTTTTATAAATCCCTAAATTTTACTTTAAACAATTCAATCAACCATCGTCGAGGACGTCTAGCGGAAGAAGAACTGCAGGGGTTCTTGCAAGCACGACTGAATCATGAATGGCATTTATTTAGTAACCTCAAACTTCCTAACATCAATGGTGATTTTGATCTGGTCTTGGTCCATGCTTCCGCTATTTATATGATTGAGGTGAAAGCATGGCGTGGTCTATTTCAGGTTGACGGGGATGAATGGAAGGTCAAGCGGAAGGGACAGTGGACTCGTTGTCGCCATCAACCCACTATTCAGGTCAAACGCAATGCCGTTGCTCTTAAACAGTATTTGCAACAAAAGCAGATTATGGTGAGTTTCATCCAGCCTGTTATTGTATGGCTACCCATCACTCTTGATGGAGATGATAAAATTGAGCATCCACCAGAGTTAAAGCTCCAATCGCCTAGCATTCAGATAGTGCAAAGGCAAGATTTAATTAATTGGATTGAGCGTCTCACACAAGCGACTCATGGCAACATACCTGTTGATACTGTGGTTCAGTCACTTAGTGTGTTTTGCGCTAAGCAAAATCACTAACATACAGCATTTTTATGTGGCTGCAGCCCTTGCTACCTCCCGATAGGACGCATGACAAAACCACTGACATTATTTTAATTAAAAACCTCATAGCACCATGAAATTTATTAGGAAACCAGTGACATTTTCTAGAAAAAACACGTCAAAACGGCCCGCGCTGGTAAACTGCATTCAGCGCCTGTTTGATCTCGCCGATGCGCTGACGATAACTGAGTGCTAAACAGCGGCGATTACTGTTGCAAAGGTTTCGCTCCGCTAACCAGCTGAGCTGACGATCCTGCATGGCACCGCGCGATCCCATTGCTACCAGATGGTTATAGATCTCAAACTGGGTCGCCATTTTGACGTCCATCTCGCTAAGGGAGCGGTTAGCGCAAATGACTTTTTCGGTTCGGGTACTGGCTTTGCCACAGTCGAAACTGGCCGCCTGTGCGCTGGATGATATTCCCAGAATCGCACAACACACGGCAGGCAACAGTGATTGACTAAACAGGCGCATAGTGGGTGTCATGATACGCTCCAATGACCGCTCCAATGAGTAGGAGAGCCTACCTTAGCCCATCGCACAGAGACCCACGTTTAGCCTTGGTGAGATATGCGTTATTCCAGTGTAGAAGAAGAAAAGCACGTGTAAGGTCAACAGTCCCTAAACCGCCCCTAGTCCTGTGGCACAGGTGCAGGAGGGGCGTTGGGGCTTATGGCTTCAGCCAGTCCAATCAGCTTGACCAGTTCAGCACGATAACCACCATTATCCCGCCCTAAGCCTTGCTGGGCTTGCTGTGCGGCTTGCCGATACGTCCAGTTACCGCTGTATTTGCTGTGTTTAAGCAATTGACCAAAACCGGCAACGGCGCTGGCAAACTGCATGTCCACACTCGGTGTGGTGGTGCGCAGGGGCAGCACACGTCGGTATTCCCGACTGACGCTTCCCTCGGGTGCCTTATAGCGCAATCGTAATTCGCCCAGTTCGCCGGATTTGCCAAACACACCCAGTGGCGAGCCATATCGGCGCTCCCCTAGCAGCCCTGCTCTGCCCACAGGCGTGAGCTGATAGAGCGCCACGACACTTTTACCCGCACCGATTTCAGCCGCATCGACCTTGTCATTTTTAAAGTCCTGCTCGGCCAGCACGCGGTTTTCATAGCCGATGAGCCGCCATTCTTTCACCGTGGCAGGATTAAACTCGATCTGCAGCTTGACGTCTTTGGCGACCGTGTTGAAGGTGGAAGTGAGTTCTTCGCCCAGGACTTTTTGCGATTCTTCCAGACTATCGATGTAGCTGTAATTGCCATTACCCACATCGGCGATCTGTTCCATCATGGCATCATTAAAATTACCTTCGCCAAAGCCAAAGGTGGACAGCGAGATGCCGCGCTCGCGTTCGCGCTGAACCATCTGTTTGATGCCATCCACACTGGACACCCCGACATTAAAGTCACCATCGGTTAGCAGCAGGATACGGTTGATGCCATTGCTCAGCCGGTGGGCTTGCGCCTGTTGATAAGCCAGTTTTAGCGCAGCTTCTCCATTGGTTGAACCCGCCGCATTTAGCTGATCAATCGCTGCCAGAATGGTGGCCTTGTCACTCGCGGGCGTTGAGGGCAATACCACCTCGGTACGACCGGCATACACTACCAGCGACACCCGATCCTGTGGCCTGAGCCGCTGGGTCAACAGGCGCAAGCTGGCCTTGGCCAAGGGCAGTTTGTTGGGCTCATTCATCGAACCAGAGACATCGACCAGAAAGACCAGATTGGCTGGTGGCTGTTGACTGGCCTTGACATCCACGGCGCGCACGCCGACACGCAGCAGTACATCACCGCTTTGCCAAGGAGCCGCACTCACTTCGGTGGTCACACTGAACGGGTGCCCCGCAGGCGGTGGCGTATCGCCATAGGGGAAATAATTCAGCATTTCTTCAATGCGTACCGCTTCCACTGGAGGCAATTGACCCGCGCGCAACATACGTCGCAGATTGCTGTAACTGCCGGTATCCACGTCCAGACTTAAAGTAGAAACGGGTTCGGACTGGGTAGCCTTGACTTCGTTTTCCGCCTTGCCCTGATAATTTTCTTGGGATTCTGGCGGCGGTGAGGGAATGGGATAATAAGCGGGCATGGGTCGAATGCCACCCATCGCACGCTGGGCGGTGATGCCATTGGCCATAGCGGTGGATTTGGGACTCATGCGAATAAGGCTGGCATCAGCAACAGGTGCAGCAGCCGGTGGCGCAGCAGGAAGGGACTGAGTAGATGCCGTTGCGGCTGGCACCGCTGCCCAATCCTGCGCTTTGGCCGCTTCTTGCTGTTCAGGTGCTGCAGTCAGCCCGGTTACGGGAAGTGTAGCGCTATGGCTTGCCTGCGAGCTGATTTGCCGTTCGCTGCACGCGGTTAGCATGAGGCCGCTAAGGACACTCATTCCCACTATTTTTAAGGGAAAATAAGGCTGATCCAGCCATAATGCTAACTCTGGAAATGTGGTAAAAGCCGAAAATCGTGACAACCGACGGCCCAGCCTTACTGTGTTTTCCTCTGTATTCTTAACCGGCTTCATACGCTGAGAGTCCTTAATGATTTGTTTGATGCCAGTTTAGGGCGTGGTTAGCCGACGTACACGGTTATAAGGATCGCCATCACCGTTATTGCCATCTGCCAGCCATAGGTTTTTGCCATCCCTGGTGAGCGCAAATCCTTCAACGCCAAAAAAGGACGCAGTCGTTCCCTGGGCATCCACAAAACCCGCGCTACCATTACCAATTACGGTACTTACCGTACTGTTGTTAATCAGCCGAATAGTATGGTTATTATGGTCCACCACGTAGAGTTTGGTGCCGTTAATGGCAAGATCTTGGGGACCATTAAACGTAGCACTGCCCAGCGAGCCATCAACCTTGCCTGCATGCGTTGGTCCCAGGCCTGCATAGGTAGTCACTAAGCCACTTAAGGTCACTTTACGAATACTGTTATTGGTCTGATCTGCCACCAGTAAGGACCCATCCGGCGCCAAGGCCAGACCATAAGGCCGATCAAAATGGGCCGAGGAGCCCGTGCCGTTGTCAAAGCCAGGGACGTCTTTTTGCCCCGCCAGCGGTGTCACCACACCGGTTGTGGGATTTAAGATACTGATAACATGATGCGCTATATCACTCAGTGCTATGCGATCATCCGGTAACACTAATAGACCACGGGGGCGGCCGCTATTTCGTACTACCACCGCAGGCACGGCTCCAACCGTTAAATTCAAACGCCAGATGGTGCCGGTAGTCGCATCGCGTTGACCGGTATCATTACCATCCGTTTGAATAAAAAGCTGTTTTTCATCGTTCGATAAACTTAGACCAAATGGTCGGTTGAAGTTATTTTGCTTAATGAGCGTGGTCACTTGTCCGCTGGGGCTGATTTGACGTATGGCGTCATTATCGTAATCCGCCACATACACCGTGCCATCGCTGGCAATCTCGACATTGACAGGGTTACTGAATCGAGCCTGGGCGGCAGTACCATTGACCAGCCCTGCTTCACTGCTGCCAAAAATATGCGCAACAGGCACAGGTGTAGTCGGCACTGTGATGGCTGTCGGAGTGTTGTCGTGGTTGCAGCCTGTCAGTACGACCATGCCCATCCAAACACTGGCTAACATAAGGCCGCTGCTGAGGGAGGCAGTGAGCGTTTTTGCTTTCATCATTCTCTCCATTGCTTTGTTTTTATACGTAGCTCACTTATACCCACTCTTGTGATGCACAGCAATCATTCGTCGTCCTTTCTGGTCTATTTTATTCCGGGATATTCTGAATGCTAAAAAGTAGGGGTCGAGCCCGCCAGAATGTAAGTCGCTTCCGTTAAATCACGAGACGATTTAATGCCTCATCCGATGACTGTGCCGTCGGCTTTATGCGCTTATGCCAATCCCGGACTGGTTTAGCATGGGCTCTTGTCCAGTGACGAGTGATGACGATGATCAATGCCTTGCGCCGTAATCCGTTTTTTATGAAGCTGTTTATTAACACCTACGCTCCCTATGTAGGCGCCGGGGTGAAAGTGACACGCCTGGACATCGAACAGGGCGCGATTGATGTGGTGATGCCCCTGACCCGATTCAACAAAAACTATGTGGGCACCCAGTTTGGCGGCAGTCTGTATTCCATGGTCGACCCTTTCCTGATGCTGATTCTGATCAATCGACTGGGCAAGCAGTATGTGGTCTGGGACAAAGCGGCCGGCATCGACTTTAAAGCCCCCGGACGCGGCACCGTTAAGGCGGAAATCCGTATTTCTGATGCCGAAATTGCTTCGATCATTGAGGCCGCCGCAGAAGGCAAAGCCGTGCTCCGAACCTATCCGGTCGAGATTCGTGATGACAGCGGTTTGCTGATTTGTCAGGTAGACAAGGTGTTGTATATCCGCAAAAAACGCGAAGCGACGACGCCCTGATCATTAAAAAACCCAGACCAACGAGTGGTCTGGGACTTTCATGCCGATACTATGATGGGATTAGGGCTGGGTTTCGCTAACAGCGGCTCCAGTCCCGGCACCAATCGCGGCACCAATCGCGGCACCACTGTCACCACCAATCGCACGGCGACCGGCTTCAGCACCAATGGCGGCACCAATCGCGCTGCTAATACTGGTACGTCCACTGGCACCCGCGGCAGAGGTACCGACACCTGCCCCGGCTCCAGCACCCAGCACGGCACCATTACGTCCCGCAGCTTGTTGACCGACATAGGCTCCGCCAGCACCCGCAGCTGCTGCCGCACCCACGCGCTGTTGAGAGGCAGGAGTCATGGAGCAGGCACCCAGGCTTAGTGCAACAGCGGCCACAACAAGAATACTGGAACTACGCATTGAAATCATGGACATAGAAATCATGTGCTTTGGATTCTCCGGTCTGAGCTGTTAGCTTTTAAATAACCAATACGATAGCTAACTCGCTTTTAATATTGAAAATGTTGGGATCAGGAACACTGAGCTTTAAAGCAGCCTAGGTCTGATCGCCAAACACGATTCCGATAGAAGCTTAACAAGCTTCATGCCTGAGTCTGTACCGCTGATGCTGATCAATGGCAACACTGTGTCAGTACTGGCGCTTAGCGTGCAGCCCCCATGAAGATTGGGTGACAATGTGTAAACGTGTAAACGTGTAAACGTCTAAGCGCAAACCGGTGTCACTGCCTGTTGGCTCCTACTGCGTAGATCACCGGACTGATTAGGTCGACGCAGGCAGCACACCCAGGTTCTGGAAAATACTGGTATAGACCAGCGTGCAGGCTGCCAGCACTTCCTCATGACTTTCGCGAAAGCCATTACTCACCCAGCGCATGGCCAGATGGATGACATAGCCATTTAGACCAGTGGCGATGAGGCTAAGTTGCCGTTGACGCTCCGCGAGAGACGGGGCAACCGCCAACAGCCAGTTCATAATCAGACGGTCAAACGTTGCCACGGCTTCCTGCACGGTTCCTCCATGCAGCTCATGGACCAACGGCGCATCGACAAAGAGAATACGGGCAGAGCGCGGATCAGCCTGCAAAAAATCCAGCAAGGCCTTGAGAGAATTCAGGATCTGCACATTTGGCTGGCCAGCAAAAGCCAGCGTCTGTTGGACGATCGTGGCCTGCAACTGCTCTATCTGTGCGAGATAAATCGCCTTGAACAACAATTCACTGTTTTTGAACGACTCGTAAAAATACCGTTCGGTCAGGCGTGCTTCCGCGCAAATGTCCCGTACCGTCACGGCGAAAAATCCGTGTGTGCCATAACACTGCATGCCGGCCTGCATCAGGCGCTGACGGCGCTCCTGCTGGCGCTGTTCCAGACTCTGGCCGCGAAAACTCCGACGGACGGCGTTCGCCGCTGGCTCCAAAACGCAGCCGCTCAGGTGCTCAGTGACCTTTTCAGACAATCGCTGTTTGGACATCGTTGCGGGAACTCCTTTGGTCAGAGGGCTGTTGTTTGGAGACTGGTCGTTCGGGCAAAAGGGTTAAGGGCTGTACGGATAGTTTAAGGCATTTGATGATATTGACAACAAGAATTGTCAGATTCTATAGTCAGGGCAGTTCCGCTCTGCAACGCGGTCTATCTGAGGTTTCATCCTTTACAGGCGAGTAAGCCACCACAGGCGAGTAAGTCACATGCATGATTTCAAGAACAAAGTAGCCGCAGTCACCGGCGCAGGCTCCGGTATTGGCCAACAGCTGGCCATTTTACTGGCGGAACAGGGCTGTCACCTCTCGCTCAGTGATATCAATGCCAAGGGGCTTGCCGACACAGTTGCCCTTGCCAAATCCAAAGGTGTGACCGTGACGTCGCAAACGCTGGACGTCGCCAATCGCGAAGCCGTAGAAGCCTGGGCAGCCCAAACCGTGAAAGATCATGGCAAGGTCAATCTGATTTTCAACAACGCCGGCGTGGCGCTGGGCAGCTCGGTCGAGGGCATGAAATATGAAGATTTCGAATGGCTGATGAACATCAATTTCTGGGGCGTGGTGTATGGCACCAAA
>CAUJHL010000160.1 GCA_963204705.1 Pseudomonadota bacterium
GCCAGTCCGCTCATAGGTTTCAATTGCACGAGTACGCAGGTCAGTGGATAGAACAGGCATGATGAGGCTTGACTGTTGAGTGGTGACTGAGTGTAGCGTAAAAAATTAGGATGGCAATAGTAGAGGAGTTGCTTCATTTGGGTCAACATCGCAAGCTAGGCTTTGTCGCATTGGAAGAGATTGACATCGTGTACATGGAGCTTGAGGCACAGGATCGGCTGCTGAGGCTTGGAAAACGATTCGGATGGTCGGAGAATGAGCTATCACAAATCGGTCGTGCTAGAATACGGTGGCAAACTAGACTACAGGAATTGGAGTCACTGTCATGACCATCACTGTGCTATACCGACTACAACGTCCTAATGGAGTGGCATTGGTTTTGGGTAATGCATTTGGTCGTGTGAATAAAGGCGATCAATTGCATTCAGGTTCTGAAATTGTCGAAGTAACTGGCTTGAGTTTTGTGCCGAGCGGGATTCTGCCGGATGAGAATACCGCGCAAGGGGTTTTTGTCAGTGGAGATTGCCCGTTTGCAGTGGGAAGTGAAGTGCAGGTTGTTAGGACACATCCTCTGAATAATGTGTAATTAGTATCACCCATTTAAGAAGATTTCCCTCTCCATAACACCCCGCCTTAGTGCGGGGTTTTTGCATTTTGGAACCCGACATGAAACGACACATCAGCCTGAAGGTGGGCGACTTTGCGTCAACCACCCGAACCCTCACGCCTGAAGGATTTTTACTGTGCCGAGACGTGCGGTTGTCTTAAGCGCCACAGGTACGCGGTTACTACGCAGCGGAATGGGGTGGCATTGATGGCTTTGCACCCGATCAGGTGATCAATGTCATCACGGATGCAGACGTTTTATTTAATCCGCAAACCATCGCCAGTTTTGAAGGGCTGGATGCCACAGACCTGCATCCCTCCGGCAATACGATCAATGCGGCGAATTGGAAGAATCATCATGTAGGGATTATCCAGAAGGTCAAACAAAGCGGCGAGTTTTTAACGGCTGATCTGCTGATCAAAGACGCGGACATGGTGGCTCGGGTACAGCGCAATGAGCAGGTCGAGCTGTCGATCGGCTATGACGCCTATGGTCATACTGTATCGGCGGGCAATCCAAAGGGAACGGAAAGCATGACGCTAGCTGACATTATTAAAGCGGTTGGTGATCGTGTATTGGTGGAAATTGAAGGCAAGCTACTTCAGTTTGAAGTTGAGGATGTTTTGATTTCAACTTCACTGCTGGGGCGTAAAAATATTTTCATCGCCATTAAGGCGGGGGGGCTGGCTCCGAGACGTTCAGCACACTTATTAGTTAAATCAGTCGCATAGTGTTAGTTAAATCAGTCGCATAGCGCTTGCCTGGTTAACCAGGCGGTATCAGCTTATTTTTTTAATGCGTACGCCAACCTCGGCAGTTGCGGGTTTTTTGAATTTAGGTAAACCTTTGAAAGATATGGTGGGCCCGCAGGGACTTGAACCCTGGACCAAAGGATTATGAGTCCTCTGCTCTAACCGACTGAGCTACAGGCCCGTAGCTTTTAAAACAATAACTTGCAGTTCTGCAATTTCCCAAAAATCTACCAAATCTGTGCGTGTAGACTCACTGTAGACAATCGGAGCAGGCGGTAACCTTCGGCGAATTGCTGCGAATCTTACACTATGACACTCGAAAGGACAAAGCTCACGCGGTCATTTGTCGATTCTTTGCCCTGACAATAAAATCCGCAAGGTAGTCAATGGCATGGTCTTCCTCACGGATGCCCAAATAGATGTGCTTGGCAATGCCAGTTTTCCCGAGTTGTGTACAGGTGATTGGGAATTGAGTGGCGTATTCACTCACCAGCCAGCGAGGCAAGGCAGCGACACCACGACCACTGGCCACCATTTGCAGCAGTATGTCTGTGGTTTCAATGGTCTTGTGTCGTTTGGGTGCGATGCCTGCCGGCATCAAAAATTGCGTGTAGATATCCAGCCGTTCCTGTGCGACAGGGTAGGTGATCAACACCTGATCGCTGAGCTGTTCCGGTTCGATCCATGCCATTTTGGCCAGGGGATGTTCCAGATTGGTCACCAAAATCTGTTCATAATCAAACACGGCTTCAAAGCGAAGTCCCGGTTTAAAGAGCGGATCTGGGGTGACCAGCAGGTCAATTTCATGACCAAATAATGCGCCAATACCACCAAACTGAAATTTTTGTTTCACATCGACATCCACCAGTGGCCAAGCCTGAAGGTAGGGGGCGACGATTTTTAGTAGCCACTGATAGCAGGGGTGACATTCCATCCCTACGCGCAACGTACCGCGCTCACCTCGCGCAAACTGGCGCAGCCGATCCTCTGCTTCCTCAAATTGTGGCCCCAGCCGTTGCGCCATGCACAGTAAGTAGTGCCCAGCCTGTGTCCAAAGCAGCGCGCGGCCTTCACGTTGCCAGATCATTACTCCCAGCTGATCCTCCAGTTTTCGCATGGTGTGGCTGAGTGCGGA
Organism: Pseudomonadota bacterium; assembly: GCA_963204705.1. Taxonomy (GTDB): domain Bacteria; phylum Pseudomonadota; class Gammaproteobacteria; order Pseudomonadales; family Moraxellaceae; genus CAUJHL01. The sequence continues at coordinate 2,495 of CAUJHL010000160.1, forward strand.
CTGGGTGAGGTGCAGGCGACTGGCAGCGGCGGTGAGGGTGCCAGCTTCTGACACGGCTCGCAGTATGTCGAGATGATGACGATCCAGTCGCGGCATGGGCTGTGCTCGTTTCGTAAATCAACGATAAATTGAAAAAGTAAACTGATGATTAAAATTCATGGATCAGTGAAATATTACCATTTTTATTCATGACTGGTGTTTTTTACCATGCCTGACGTTTTCAACACACAGGTGTCATCATGGCAATTCTTCATAATCTGGGCTTTCCCCGTATTGGTCGGCAACGAGAGCTGAAGTGGGCTCTAGAGCAGTATTGGCAGGGCAGCAGTACGCTCGACGCACTGGAGCACACAGGTTCCACTCTCCGGCAACGCCATTGGCAGGATCAGGCCGGTCTGGACTGGGTGCCCGTGGGCGATTTTTCTTTTTACGACCAGATACTGGACCTCAGTTTTTTGCTGGGTAATGTGCCGGAACGCGTGCGTGGATTTCAGGGTGCGGCACTGGATAATTATTTTCGGGTAGCACGTGGTCGTTCAGTGCAGAGTGATGGCGCAGCGTGCGGCTGCCATGGCGGGGTCGCGGCGGGTGAAATGACCAAATGGTTTGATACCAATTACCACTACATCGTCCCTGAATTTACCGCAGAGACGACCTTTCAGTTGAACGCTGAGCGCTTGCTGGCTCAGGTGGCTGAAGCTCAGGCACTGGGTGTCGCTGTGAAGCCTGTTTTAGTAGGGCCATTGACCTATCTGGCCATTGGCAAAGCCAAGGATGGTTCAGATCCCCTCGCGCTGCTGCCCCGACTGTTGCCGGTGTACGGTGAATTGCTGGAGAAGCTGGCGGCGCATGGGGTGGCGTGGGTGCAGCTTGATGAACCCATACTGGTCACGGAACTAGTGCCTGCCTGGCAGCAAGCCTTTGAACAGGCCTACCATCAGTTGAAGGGGTGTAGGGTGCGCATCTTGCTGGCGACGTATTTTGGGCAACTCCAGGAAAATCGCTATCTGGCAGCGCATTTGCCTGTGGCTGGGCTACATCTCGATCTGAGTGGCAACAAGGACGATCTGGCACCCATCATCGACCTTTTGCCGACTCACAAAGTGCTGTCTCTGGGCATTATCAATGGCCGAAATGTCTGGAAAACCGACCTGGCCGCAACACTGGACTGGCTGGAACCGGTGGCACAGAAATTGGGGCAGCGGCTCTGGCTGGCTCCGTCGTGTTCCCTGTTGCATGTGCCGGTAGATCTCAACAGCGAAACGGTGCTGGATGCAGAGCTGCTTTCCTGGCTGGCCTTTGCCCAACAAAAACTGGAAGAATTACAGATTATTGGACAGGCACTTCGAGATGGAAGGGAGAGTGTTCGCGCCGAACTGGAAGCCAATCATCAGGCCATCACATCGCGCCGTCGGTCAACGCGGGTGCATCAGCCCAGTGTCCAGACAGCGGTAGCGGGTATCCATCCCGCCATGGGTGAGCGGCAACACAGCTATGCCGTGCGGGCACCAAAGCAGGCGGCGCTGTTGCAATTGCCTGCTTATCCCACGACCACGATTGGATCATTTCCACAGACAGCAGAAATCCGGCTGGCCCGTCAGCGATTCAAGACCGGTCAACTGAGCGCGGCAGCCTACGAGGATGCCATGAAGGCGGAAATTAGCCGCAGTGTGTTGGCGCAGGAAACCCTGGGGCTGGATGTGCTGGTGCATGGCGAGGCAGAGCGTAATGATATGGTGGAGTATTTTGGCGAGCAGCTGCAGGGATTTGCGTTTAGTCAGGCGGGCTGGGTGCAAAGCTATGGGTCACGCTGTGTCAAACCACCGATTCTGTTTGGCGATGTCCAGCGACCGCAGCCAATGACGGTCGCGTGGAGCCGTTACGCAGCGGCGCAAACTGCCAAACCCATGAAAGGGATGCTGACGGGGCCGGTGACCATGCTCAACTGGTCGTTTGTACGGGATGATCAGCCGCGATCGGTATCCTGCTTTCAGTTGGCGCTGGCGATTCGGGAAGAAGTCCTGGATCTGGAAAAAGCCGGCATCCGTGTGATCCAGATCGACGAAGCCGCGCTCCGTGAAGGCTTGCCGCTTCGAAAAGCGCAGTGGCAGGCTTATCTGGACTGGGCAGTGGCGGCCTTTCGACTGGCTGCAAATGGTGTGGCGGACGACACCCAGATCCATACTCATATGTGCTACTCGGAGTTCAACGACATTTTGCCGTCGATTGCGGCGATGGATGCCGATGTCATCACGATTGAAACGTCACGCTCGGATATGGAATTGCTGGATGCGTTTCAGGATTTTGCCTATCCGAATGACATTGGGCCGGGAGTGTATGACATTCATTCCCCTAATATCCCGACTGAGCAGGAGATCGTCAGTTTAATGCGTAAAGCGGCAGAACGCGTCCCTGCTGAGCGACTCTGGGTAAATCCGGATTGCGGCTTAAAGACCCGGCGCTGGGAGGAGGTCCTGCCTGCCCTGCAAAATATGGTGAAATCGGCGAAAATCCTTCGCAAGGAGCAGGTGCTCTAACCGATACGGCAGGGCGCAGCGTTTAATTAGACAGCTCAAAGACAGGAAAAAGACGGATGAAACTGGCCAAAACCCAAGAGTCTATTGCTAGGGGTTTTGGCCAAATCACTGGCTTTTTTAGGCGATAACCGAAGCCATGGCTAAACGCACTAAGCGTTACAGCCCCAACACTTTCCACAAGGCTGCTTTATCCAGTTCCTGAGCAGCTTCATCTCGGCGGCCACGGTATTCAAATGTTCCTGCATCCAGCCCACGCTCGCTCACCACGATGCGATGAGGAATGCCAATCAGTTCCAGATCGGCAAATTTCACACCGGGACGTTCATTGCGGTCATCCAGCAAGGCGTCGATACCGGCAGCAGTCAATTCCTGATACAGCGCTTCGGCGGCGTCGACTGAGCGGGGGGATTTGGCCTGATTCATAGGGACAATCGCGACCTGAAACGGTGCCAAAGCCTCTGGCCAAAGGATGCCGCGTTCATCGTGATTTTGCTCAATGGCAGCCGCAACGACCCGCGTCACCCCAATGCCATAGCAGCCCATGGTAACGACCAGCGGCTTGCCGTCCTCACCCAGCACTTTGCAATTCAGCGCTTCGGAATACTTTTTGCCCAGCTGAAAGATATGCCCGACTTCAATGCCACGGCGGATGGTAAGAGTGCCTTCGCCGTCAGGTGAGGGGTCGCCTTCGACCACGTTGCGAATGTCCACCACCTGACCACAGGCAGCGTCACGCTCCCAGTTAAAGCCAATCAGATGATAGCCGTCTTTATTGGCACCGGTGACGGCATCGGAAACGAGAGAGGCCGCCCGATCTACCAGCACGGGAATCGTCGTCTGGCGGGCGCTGATCGAACCAGGGCCCACACCCAGTACCGCACGCACCTCGGCTTCACTGGCAAAGGTCAGCGGGGAGGCGACTTCTGGCAGTTTTTCTGCCTTGATTTCGTTTAATTCATGATCACCGCGCAGTACCAGCGCAATGAGGGCAGGCGACTCGCCCGAACCACCCTTGGGAGCAATCTGATTGCCTTCGGCGTCAAGTGCCGGAGCCGCGTGCACGATCAGGGTTTTGAGGGTTTGCGCTGCGGGTACGCCTAGAAAGGCACAGACGTCGTCGATACTGTGCTGATCGGGCGTGGCGACTTCAGCCAGCGCTTGGGTTGGGGCCGCCCGACTTCCCGATACTACCGCTTCGGCCATTTCGACATTGGCTGCGTAGGACGACACATTGCTAAAGGCAATATCGTCTTCACCACTGTGTGCCAGTACATGAAACTCGTGCGAGCCTGAGCCGCCGATTGAGCCTGTGTCTGCCTGTACGGCACGGAAATTCAGCCCCAGCCGATTGAAAATCCGGTGATAGGTGTCGTACATCACCTGATAGGTCTGTTCCAGCGAAGCCTGATCCACGTGAAAGGAGTAGGCATCTTTCATGATGAATTCCCGCGAACGCATCACGCCAAACCGTGGGCGAATCTCATCGCGAAATTTGGTCTGAATCTGATAAAAATTCACCGGTAATTGCTTGTAGCTTTTCAGCTCTTGCCGTGCCAGATCGGTAATGACTTCTTCGTGGGTAGGCCCGAGGACAAAAGGCCGTTCATGACGATCCACAAAGCGCAGCAACTCGGGCCCATAGCCTTGTTCACGACCCGATTCCTGCCACAATTCCAGCGGTTGCGTGACTGGCATCAGCACTTCCTGTGCCTCGCTGCGGTTCATTTCTTCGCGGACGATCGCTTCGACACGTTGCAACACGCGCACGCCCAGCGGCAGCCAGCTGTAGAGCCCCGAAGCCAGCTTGCGGATCATTCCGGCACGGATCATGAGCTGGTGACTGATCACTTCGGCATCCGAAGGGCTTTCACGTAGGGTGGCAAACAACAGTCGGCTGGCGCGCATGGCAGATTCCTTATCAAACTGGCGCTATGGTAGGCAAAAAAACGGACAGGTAAAAGGGAAATTATTGTGCATCTGGCCAGTCACATTTGCGGCGTTTTCTGGCTTCAATCCAAATGCAAAACATGCTTAAATGCGCGCGCTTCCCTCTGGGGAGCCGTAGAAGGTCAGGGTGCCCGTAGCTTAACTGGATAGAGCAATTGCCTCCTAAGTGATCGACGTGGGTTCGAGTCCCGCCGGGCGCACCAAATTTCTGAATTTTGCGAGTGACTTGTCGTGTTTGCTGTAACAGTAGCGTAGTCGGCTACGATCAAAATTATTCGCTAACGCATTCAATTAACCATTGATTTTTAAAAATTAAAGCAAAAATTTACCGCAAGGTTGAAAGGAATTCTCACCCTGAACGTATCGAAATGCGGCATGAGTCGTTTCTGGCTGTGTCCGTCATTTTTTCTGCAGCAGATTGAGAGTGTGGAGTGTCACGTGTCGCTATTTCCCCGTTTTAACCGCCATTTGCCGGCGAGTTTGCCAGCGCATCCCGTTATCGACAAACTGCGCGAGTCTTCTCAGGCTGTGCAGCGTTCAGCCCAGGCGGCGGCACGTCAGGCGGGCTCACGAGTGGCAGAATTAACGGAAAGAATCCGGCCTGAGTCGGTTGAAAAGCCAAAACCTGAAGCACCCTCGGCCACACCGGCTGGCGCCTTGAACTTTGATGTGGCCTTTGAGCGGCTGATCGGTCACGAAGGGCTGTTTACCCGCGATCCCAATGACCCGGGCAACTGGACTGGCGGCAAGATCGGAACGGGCGAGCTGAAAGGCACCAAATTCGGTATCGCCGCCAATACCTATCCCAGTCTGAATATCGAAGCCCTGACACTGGAACAGGCCAAAGCCATCTATAAGCGCGACTGGTGGGATCGGATTCAGGGCGGAGGCATGCATCCCGCGGTGGTGTTTCAGCTGTGGGATTTTGCGATCAATGCTGGAATGACGCGGGCCGTGCGGGAGTTGCAGGCCATCGTGGGAGCGCGGCAGGATGGGCGGCTCGGGCCACAGACCCGGGCCAGTGTGAATGCCCAGCCGGTGGAATGTATTATTCTGGCACTCGCGAGCCGCCGCCTGAATTTTTACACCAGTCTGAGCGGCTGGGAGCATTTTGGCAAAGGCTGGACTCGGCGGGTAGCAGAGAATCTGGCGCTAGCCTGTGGTGATCTGCAGCAAGCGCCCCAGTCGAGTGCCTCATCTACCTTACAGACCATGGCTAATTGAACTGGTTTAATGGAGTGGCAATTTGTACTGGCCAATTATACAAGCCATCTGAAGTAGCCTTTTAGCCCACAGTCATGCCCCTTGTCATCGCTTTAGTGTACAACTGTCTGTTGGACAATTAAACTAAGCTATTGAAAAACAAAATCTATTTATTTGCTAAAAAAGCCAGGATGATCTGGAATTTATGCAACTAGTTGCATATACTCCCCTGCAAGGACGCTGCAGCACACTTCTTCAGTCCATTCATTTTTGTCCATCAAGACAGCGAGCACACCATGAGTGATTATCCGCATCTCCTTGAGCCTCTGAATCTGGGCTTTACCCAATTAAAAAACCGGGTCGTGATGGGCTCGATGCACACCAAGCTGGAAGACCGCTTTTATCATTACCCCAAGCTGGCAGCGTATTTTGCCGAGCGGGCAAAGGGCGGCGTGGGCCTGATGATTACCGGTGGTGTCTCGCCAAACCGTGCGGGCTGGCTGCTGCCGATGGGCGGCACCATGAACACCATGGGCGATGCGCTAAACCACCGGCTGGTGACGCATGCGGTGCACCGTCATGGCGGTAAAATTCTGCTGCAAATCCTGCACGCTGGCCGCTATGGCTACCATCCGTTCAGCGTGTCGGCCAGTCCGATCAAATCGGCGATTAACCCATTTAAGCCACGCCAGATGTCGGACTCGGAAATTCTGTCCACCATCAAGGACTTTGCCCGTTGCGCCAAACTGGCCAAACTGGGTGGCTATGATGGTGTGGAAATCATGGGTTCTGAAGGCTATTTGCTGAATCAGTTCATCAGCCGTACCGTCAATCAGCGCACCGATCGCTGGGGTGGGGATGTTGAAGGCCGGATGCGCTTTCCGGTGGAAATTGTCAAAGCTGTCCGTGCCGCTGTGGGTGAAAAGTTCATTATCTGTTATCGGTTGTCCCTGATTGACCTGGTGCATAACGGCAATACCATGGACGAAGTGGTCACCATCGCCAAGGCACTGGAAAAAGCAGGCATTACCCTGCTGAACACGGGTATCGGCTGGCATGAAGCCCGTGTCCCGACCATTGTTACCTCAGTGCCTCGTGCGGCCTTTGTCGGCGTGACTGCTGAAGTGCGCAAACACATTTCTGTGCCGATCATTGCCTCCAACCGTATCAATATGCCGGATACCGCCGAAAAAATTCTGGCCGATGGTCAGGCGGATCTGGTGTCCATGGCACGGCCACTGCTGGCCGATCCCGACTGGGTAAACAAGGTCGCCACTCGCCGTGTCGATGAGATCAACACCTGTATCGCCTGTAATCAGGCCTGTCTGGATCATGCCTTTAATAATCAGCGCGTAACCTGTCTGGTCAACCCGCGTGCCTGCTATGAAACCGAGCTGGTCTATGTGAAAACCCGCAAGCCGCGTCGTATTGCTGTTGTCGGTGGGGGGGTTGCCGGTATGTCGGCTGCCACGGTAGCTGCCAGCCGGGGCCATGAAGTGACGCTGTTTGAAGCACAGGCGGACATTGGCGGTCAGTTCAATCTGGCCCGTGTGGTACCGGGTAAAGAGGAATTCCACGAAACCATTCGCTATTTCCGCAAAATGATCGAAAAAACCGGTGTTGAACTGCGCTTGAACACCTCGGTCAGTCGTGAGGACATGGAAAAGCAGGGCTTTGACGATGTGATCGTGGCGACGGGTGTGGTGCCGCGCCAACTGAAAATCGATGGGGCCAATTTGCCGCAAGTGCTGTCCTATGCTGATGTGCTGAAAGGCGCGCCGGTAGGTCATCGTGTGGCCGTAATTGGTGCGGGTGGGATCGGCTTTGACGTGAGCGAATTCCTGCTGCATCCGGCGGGACAACCCCAGCCTCAGCCGCTGGCGGACTGGGAGCGTGAGTGGGGCATTGACCCGAATCCCAATTACAGTACCGAAGGGGGGCTGGTGCGGGCGCAGGTACAGCCGCCAGTTCGGGAAATTTTCCTGTTGCAGCGTAAAACCACCTCGCTCGGGGCTGGGCTGGGTAAAACTTCTGGATGGGTGCATCGTGCCCAGCTGAACAAACACCACGTGCGGATGTTGCGCGGCGTGAGCTACGAGCGAGTGACCTCCGAAGGCCTGTGGATTATTGTGGATGGTCAGGAGCAACTGCTGCGGGTGGACACGGTCGTGGTCTGTGCCGGTCAGGAATCTGTCCGCGAGCTGATGCCAGCCGAAGGCGAAACCACCGGCGCTAAATACCACCTGATTGGTGGCGCTGCTCTGGCTGCTGAACTGGATGCCAAACGAGCCATTCGTGAAGGCGCTGAGCTGGCAGCACGACTCTAAGTTTCAACTCTTAGTCTTTATGGTTGTGTCGCACTGCATGAAAGCCTCCTTCGGGAGGCTTTTTGTTTTTGGTGAAGGGCTCCAGTGCCGAATGACTGGCCAAATTTGCCATGATAGCGATGCAGATTGGAGCTGCGATGAGCAGAGCCGCAATTGCCTTCGCCCTAAAGTTCAGGTTTACTGCCCGCCATCGCTAAACGGGGAGAGTGCCATGCACGACTTGCAACAACTGCTTGCCAACAACCAGCGCTGGGCCAGACAACGGGTGGAGGACGATCCCCATTTTTTCAAGAGTCTCTCGGAACAACAAACCCCGGAATATCTCTGGATTGGCTGTTCGGATAGCCGGGTACCTGCCAATCAGATCATTGACTTGCCGCCGGGTGAGGTCTTTGTTCACCGTAATATCGCCAATCAGGTGGTGCATACGGATTTTAACTGTTTGTCGGTGCTGCAATTTGCCGTCGATGTGCTGAAAGTTCGACACATTCTGGTGGTAGGGCATTATGGCTGTAGTGGCGTTCGGGCAGCCCTTCAGGGGCAGCGTCTGGGCATCAGTGATAACTGGTTACGCCACGTCAAGGATGTCCGTCACAAACACATTCATCGCCTGAGTGCCTTGCCGGATCAAACACAGTGTGTGGATAAATTGTGTGAATACAATGTGGTAGAGCAGGTGATGAATGTCTGCCATAGCACCATCGTGCAGGATGCGTGGGAAGCTGGGCAATCCTTGCACATTCATGGCTGGGTGTACAGTCTTGAAGATGGTCTGGTGCGTGATCTGGGGATCAGCATTGATGGGCCTGATGCCATTATGAGCCGGTATGAGTACGCGCTGAAACGACTGGCAGACTAAGTTGGTAATGGACGTGCGAAGAGAAGTGTATTCGCCTAAATAAGGATATAACGCAAGCAAGTGGTGTGGAGAGCGTTCCCAGATTGTGCTCTCCCGCCATTGCCCTTAACTGCAGTGTAACTACAGTTTTTCCGGGGTGAGTGGCTTTTGAGTGCGCCGCTTACCCTAGACATCCGGTCAAAATCACCGATACAAACAGCAGCGCAAAACCATACACCAGTGACCAACAGGCCCACTGGCTGGCTTTCATATGGCCAAATAACGCACTCAGTGAATGAACATCCTGACCATTTTCACCTTTTAGGTGGCCTAATTCCCGCTTCAGGGCTTCCAGCTCATGAGGTTGCAGGGGAGTGTGTTCACGGGGGAAGGTGGCTGCGGGCACGCGCATGACGAGGCTCCTGGGCAAACTGGCTTGTTGAACTTAGGCTTGAATTAAGGCGATAGTGGAAGCAGCGCCACTACGATAGACAGTCTCGACAAGCACTGTTGACAAGCAAGACTGTCACCATGCGCTCCGTATGCACCGCTTCGTATGAACACAGCCACCGTATGGACAAAGCATAGTCAACACCGTATGAACACTCTGCGCAGATTTTAGGATGTCTGTTTTGCTGAATTGCTGCCAAAACCCTGCTATACATGGATCTTTAGCGGGTTGTTTTGCGCTGCGTAACTTATTTTTCTGCTTGGTTAAAATTAACGAATTCCTTAACACACTGTCTACGATTAGGCGAGGATTGCCAGTGTTGTGTGTCTACTGCCGCTGAATCGTATCTGTGGTGAAATCAAGCCATGCTTCGCTTATTTTGAATTGCCCTGAAAGGTTGAGATCAGTGTCTGGGTCGCCAACGATTGGCTGTATACCGAATGCCAGGCCATCCCCAGTTGCCGATTGAGCGGAATAGGCAGGGGAAGTTTAGTCAGCTCCTCCGTAATCAGGCAGTCCGGCAACACCGACCAGCCCAGCCCAATCGACACCATCATGCGTATGGCTTCCAGCGCATTGCTGCTCATCTGGGCGATGGGTTTGAGGTGCTGCCGCGCGAAATAATCCAGCGTCATTTGTGTGGTAAAAGTATGGGCCGCAGGCAGCAGTAAGGGCTGTTTGACCAGGGTGTCCATACTGAGCGATGAGACCTGACTTAGAGGGTGGAACGAAGCCGCCACACAGTGCAGGGATTCTGGCCAGAGTGACTGATACTGCAGGTCGGGATGGCGCAAGGGATGGGTCTGTGGCGGTAGGGTCAGAAAGGCAATGTCCAGCTCACCGGCTAACACCGCCTGATGTGCCTGTTCGGAATCGACAAAATGTACGTCCAGCGTCACCTGCGCGTGTTGTTGCACAAACTGCCGAAGCGTGGCGGGCAAATAATGCAATCCAATATGGTGACTGGTGCCAATGCGCAGAGTGCCCGAAAGCTCGGTCTGGGAATGACTGAGGGTCTGCCGGATGCGCTGCATATCCCGCAAGAGCTGTTCAGCCATCGGTTGCAACAGTCGTGCTGCGGGTGTCGGGTGCAAGCGGCGTCCGTGCTGCTCAAACAGCGCGACACCCAACTCCGTTTCCAACAATTTGAGCCGTTTGGAAATCGCCGGCTGGGTCAGGTGCAGGTGTTCGGCGCTCTGGGTCACGGAGCCGGTCTGAAGGACACTCAGAAAGGCCTGAAGCTGGGTGGGTTGCATGGGAAGCTGCCTCTGGTTTTCTTAACGAGTTATTCCAAAAAGAAAAATGTCAAAAAAATTTTTCCATAACTTATAGTTTGCTCATATCATAAAAATGATCAATTATTTTTATTTAACCAATTGCGCTATAGTCTCGTTATCGCAGACTCTGGAGCACGCCGCATGAGCGCACGTACCCTTTACGACAAATTGTGGGATGATCATCTGGTCACACAGCGCGACGATGGCTCCAGCCTGATTTATATCGATCGTCACCTCCTGCATGAAGTGACCAGCCCACAGGCCTTTGAGGGCTTGCAACTTGCAGGCCGCAAACCCTGGCGGCTGAGCGCCAATATTGCTACCCCCGATCATAATGTACCGACCGATCGTGATGAACGCGCCTCGGGCATTGCTGGCATCAAGGACGATACCTCGCGCATTCAGGTTCAGACACTGGATGACAACTGTAAGGCCTTTAACATTACCGAATTCGACATTAACGATATCCGTCAGGGCATTGTGCATGTGGTCGGGCCGGAACAGGGTCTCGTGCTACCCGGTATGACGGTCGTTTGTGGCGACTCGCACACGGCGACCCACGGTGCGCTGGGCTGTCTGGCGCACGGCATTGGCACTTCGGAAGTAGAACATGTGCTGGCTACCCAGTGCCTGATTCAGAAAAAATCCAAAAATATGCTGGTGCGCATTGATGGCCAGCTAGGTCAGGGTGTCACTCCCAAAGACGTGGTGCTCGCGGTGATTGGAAAAATTGGCACTGCAGGCGGCACTGGCTATGCGATTGAATTTGGTGGACAAGTGTTCCGTGATATGTCGATCGAAGGCCGTATGACCGTTTGCAATATGGCGATCGAAGCGGGCGCACGGGTCGGCATGGTTGCTGTAGATGACAAAACTATCGCCTATGTACAGGGTCGCCCCTACGCACCGACGGCTGAGCAGTGGGATCAGGCAGTCGCCTACTGGAATACTTTGCACTCCGATGAGGGTGCGCCGTTTGATGCCATTGTGGAATTAAACGGGGCTGACATTGAGCCACAGGTGTCCTGGGGCACCTCGCCGGAAATGGTGGTTGCCGTGACTCAGCCAGTCCCTGTACCAGAGCAAGCCAGCAATGACGTACAGCGGGATTCCTGGCAACGCGCCTATCAGTACATGGGTTTGAAGGCCGGACAGGCACTCGATGCCATTCCACTGGATCGGGTGTTTATTGGTTCCTGTACCAATTCCCGCATCGAAGATTTAAGGGATGCTGCTGCGGTTATTAAAGGTCGTAAAGTCGCCAGCTCCATCAAGCAGGCCATGGTCGTCCCGGGCTCCGGTCTGGTGAAACAGCAGGCCGAACAGGAAGGACTGGATCAGGTGTTTCGGGAGGCGGGCTTTGAGTGGCGTGAGCCCGGTTGCTCCATGTGCCTGGCCATGAATGCAGACAAGTTACTCCCCGGCGAGCACTGCGCCTCGACCTCCAACCGTAATTTTGAAGGCCGGCAGGGCAATGGCGGACGTACCCATCTGGTCAGTCCGGCCATGGCAGCGGCGGCGGCGATCGCGGGTCATTTTGTTGATGTACGGACGTTTTGAGAGGAGCCAGCCATGAAACCCTATACCCGTGAAACAGGATTGGTCACCCCGCTGGATCGTGCCAACGTCGATACGGACCAGATCATTCCCAAGCAATTTCTGAAGTCCATCAAACGCACTGGTTTTGGCGTCAATCTGTTTGATGAATGGCGCTATCTGGATGAAGGCTATCTAGGTCAGGACAACAGCAAGCGCCCACTGAATACCGATTTTATGCTGAATCAGCCACAGTATCAGGGGAGTACCATTTTGCTTGCCCGTGAAAACTTTGGCTGTGGCTCCTCCCGGGAACACGCACCCTGGGCACTGGAGGAATATGGCTTTCGTACGGTGATTGCACCGAGCTTTGCGGATATTTTCTTTAATAACTGCTTTAAAAATGGCATGTTGCCAGTGGTTCTGAGTGCCGAAGCGGTGGAAATACTGTTTCAGGAAGCCGCGGCAACGCCAAATTATCGCCTGACCATTGATCTGGAACAACAGCAGGTTATCCGGCCCAATGGTGAAGTGTTTGGCTTTGACGTGGATGCCTTTCGCAAACACTGTCTGCTGAATGGCCTCGATGATATTGGCCTGACACTACAGGACAGCGACGCCATCCGGCGGTTTGAAAGCATGGCCGAAAAAGCCCGTCCCTGGGTTTTTGGCAGCAATGGTCAAACAACCTGATGATGTCACAAAATTCGCGTATACTTTTTGGACTTTACTGACTGGGTTGACTCGATCAATGAAACACACGCATCTGGGAATGCTTTGCCTGATGATGGTGTCGGGATGCCAGTACACGCAACTTCAGCCCACAGGTGGACACCATCGTGCCTTACCTGTTGACACACAGGCTGCCCATTCACAACATGAGCCCGTGGTGATGGGTACGGCCCACCAGAGCGTAATCGTCGGCTGTGAGGGCGGGGTGGGGTGTACGTTTATTGATGTCGATGGCCAACAGGTCGCCGGATATCGTGACGGTCAGTCTTTCGGTGATCATCAGTTAGGCTTTGTGGATCAAGGAAAAACACCCGTCAGGCTACAACCAGCGATCAGCATTTCACCCGGTCAGCATCAGTTGAAGCTGGACTTTTACCCCTTGCTGCCGAATCGTGCGGAGCAATTCAAACTGATTCATGATTTTCAGCCTGGGCATTCCTATCTGTTAAAGCAGTACGTCAAACGCGCGGAAGCCAGGCCAGCCAGTTTGCTGGAGCAGGCGGCACCCGATCCCTTATGCATTGACCTGCTGGAGGGAATGACTGTCGTTCGTACTTTTTGCCGTCCGCATAATGCGGAGACTGGCATGGGTGAATTTGTCGAAAAGACCGCCAGCGGCCGATCCTCTACCACCAGCCAGTAAGTGTTTATTTGGTAACTGTTTTATCAACTAATTGTTTATCCATTAATTGTTTATCCATTAATGGTTCATTTGGCCACCTGAGAGGGTGGTTCATTTTTTATACTGGAAATTCCCATGTCTCAACAGATTCTTATTCTTGCCGGTGATGGTATTGGCCCGGAAATCATGGCAGCGGCGGAACGCGTGCTGGAGAAAATCAATCAGCAATTTAACCTGGGCCTGAGCTGGAGTCATGGCCTGATGGGTGGCTGTGCCATTGATGCCCATGGTGTGCCCCTGCCAGATGTCACGCTGGAAGCCGCACAAAAAGCCGATGCCATTCTGCTCGGCGCCGTGGGTGGGCCTAAATGGGATCAGATCGAGCGGTCGATCCGCCCTGAACGTGGCCTGCTAAAAATTCGCAGTGCACTGAATCTGTTTGCCAATCTGCGCCCAGCGATTTTGTATCCCCAATTAGCCGATGCGTCGAGCCTGAAACCCGAAATCGTGGCAGGGCTAGACTTGCTGATCGTGCGGGAACTGACCGGCGGGATTTACTTCGGACAGCCACGCGGTATTCGCGAGCTGGAAAATGGCGAAAAACAGGGCTTCAACACCGATGTTTACAGCGAGTCCGAAATTCGCCGGATTGCCCGGGTAGCCTTTGACATGGCGCGTTTGCGTGGATCGCGGGTGTGTTCGGTGGACAAAGCGAATGTACTGGAAGTGACCGAACTGTGGAAACAGACCGTTACCGCTCTGCAGCAATCCGACTATCCGGACATTGAGCTGAGCCATTTGTATGTCGATAACGCGGCCATGCAGTTGGTGAAAGCACCCAAGCAATTTGACGTCATGGTCACCGGTAATCTGTTTGGTGACATTTTATCGGACGAAGCCGCGATGTTGACCGGTTCAATTGGGATGTTGCCCTCAGCCAGTCTCGATGAACATGGCAAAGGCATGTACGAACCCTGCCATGGCAGTGCGCCAGATATTGCAGGGCAAAACATCGCCAATCCTTTGGCCACCATTTTGTCCGTGGCCATGATGCTGCGCTATACCTTTAAGGCAGAGGCCGCCGCCAAAGCCATCGAAGCCGCCGTGGGTAAAGTGCTGGATCAGGGCCTTCGCACCGGTGACATCATGAGTGCAGGTATGACACGGGTAGGCACGGACGCCATGGGCGATGCGGTGGTGGCTGCGCTGGGTTAAGCCATTCGCCGCCATATGTTGGCGAATGACTCAAGGGCAAGCAATTGCCCTTTTTTTTATGCCTGTTTCGGGGGTGAATCCGCTAAACCGCCAATCCGCCTTGCCAACTGGCTGTTCAGACTTGACCATTGCCACCGTTTTCCTTAGTATTCATGCCCTCAAAAAGGATGAAGACATCTTTCTTGAGTATTTTGTACAACGGGAGAAACTGCCAGATGGCAACAACAAACCAATTGATTCGCAAGGGTCGCAGCAGCCTGGTCGAAAAGTCCAAGGTTCCTGCGCTCAAAGCGTGTCCACAACGTCGTGGTGTTTGCACCCGCGTTTATACCACGACCCCTAAAAAGCCAAACTCCGCCATGCGTAAAGTATGCCGTGTGCGTCTGACTTCGGGTTTTGAAGTATCCAGCTATATCGGCGGTGAAGGCCATAACCTGCAGGAACACAGCGTCGTGCTGATCCGTGGCGGTCGTGTCAAAGATCTGCCCGGCGTGCGTTATCACACCGTTCGTGGTTCGCTGGACTGTGCTGGCGTGAAAAACCGTCAACAGGCCCGTTCCAAATACGGCGCAAAACGTCCGAAGAAATAAGCTGTCCGGCCCGTTGGGCTGACTCAGAACACCGCATTGAAATACATGCAGTAAGGCCAGCGAACCGCACATCAAGACACCCTGTGCAATCTGCTGGAAAATCCTGAAGTGTCATAAAAGGTTGTTACCATGCCAAGACGTCGTGTCGTCGCCGCCCGTGAAATCCTGCCAGATCCCAAATTCGGCAGCCAGACCCTGGCCAAGTTCATGAACCATGTCATGCAGGACGGTAAAAAATCCGTTGCTGAAGGCATCGTATACGGTGCTATGGACCGTATCCAGGAAAAATCCAAGCAGGATCCCATTGAGTTCTTCGAGAACACGCTGGAAAAAGTCCGCCCTATGGTTGAGGTGAAAGCCCGCCGTGTGGGTGGTGCTACCTACCAGGTACCCATGGAAGTACGCCCCTCCCGTCGTACTGCCCTGGCCATGCGCTGGCTGGTAGATGCTGCCATGAAGCGTTCCGAAAAAACCATGGCCCTGCGTCTGGCTGGTGAGCTGCTGGATGCTGCCGAAGGCAAGGGTAGCGCGATGAAAAAACGCGAAGACGTACACCGGATGGCCGAAGCCAACAAGGCCTTCTCGCACTACCGTTTCTAAGCGTTTTATCCGGCTGGGCGGCGTTACCCGCTGCCTGTGCCGGATAGCCTTTCGCCTGAGCCTTAAGCCGGTGCAGGCGTACCCGATTTAAAAAATCCCTGATTAGGATCGCACCATGGCACGTACTACCCCCCTAGCGCGTTACCGCAATATCGGGATTTCTGCGCATATCGATGCCGGAAAGACCACCACTACCGAACGTGTTCTGTATTACACCGGTGTCAGTCATAAAATTGGTGAAGTGCACGATGGCGCTGCTACCATGGACTGGATGGAGCAAGAGCAGGAACGCGGTATTACCATTACCTCCGCGGCGACCACCTGTTTCTGGTCTGGCATGGCTAACCAGTTTGACCAGCACCGCATCAACATCATCGACACCCCCGGACACGTGGACTTTACCATTGAGGTAGAGCGTTCCATGCGTGTGCTCGACGGTGCCTGCATGGTGTACTGTGCGGTGGGTGGCGTACAGCCCCAGTCCGAAACGGTCTGGCGTCAGGCCAACAAATACAAGGTTCCCCGTATCGCGTTCGTCAACAAGATGGACCGTACCGGCGCGAACTTCTTCCGCGTGGTTGAGCAAATGCGTACCCGCTTGGGTGCCAATCCTGTGCCAATCGTGATTCCTGTCGGTGCCGAAGACACCTTTGAAGGCGTTATCGACCTGATCAAGATGAAAGCCATCATCTGGGACGAAGCCTCACAGGGCATGAAGTTCGAATACGGCGAAATTCCAGACAATCTGAAAGCTACCGCTGAAGAATGGCGTGAAAAAATGGTCGAGTCGGCTGCTGAAGCCTCCGAAGACCTGATGAACGAATACCTGGAAAATGGTGATCTGACTGAAGACCAGATCAATCAGGCTCTGCGTACTCGTACCATCAATGGTGAAATTCAGCCCATGCTGTGTGGCTCCGCCTTTAAAAACAAAGGTGTACAAGCCATGCTGGATGCGGTCATCCGCTACCTGCCAGCACCTAATGATATCGAAGGCATCAAGGGTGTGCTGGACGACAAGGCCGAAACGGAAGCCGTTCGCCACGCCTCTGACGATGAGCCATTTGCGGCCCTTGCGTTCAAAATCATGAACGACAAGTTCGTCGGCAGCTTGACCTTTATCCGCGTCTACTCCGGTGCAATTCAGTCTGGCCAAGCCGTCTGGAACCCGGTCAAGATGAAGAAAGAGCGTATTGGCCGTATCGTGCAGATGCATGCCAATGAACGTGAAGACATCGACGAAATCCGTGCTGGTGACATCGCCGCCTGTGTTGGTCTGAAAGACGTCACCACCGGCGATACCCTGTGTGATGAAAACAACATCATCACGCTGGAAAGGATGGAATTCCCTGAGCCAGTTATTTCGCTTGCTGTCGAGCCAAAAACCAAGGCTGACCAGGAAAAAATGTCGATCGCCCTGGGCCGTCTGGCCAAGGAAGATCCGTCTTTCCGCGTCAAAACAGACGAAGAATCTGGCCAGACCATCATTTCCGGTATGGGTGAACTGCACCTGGAAATTCTGGTTGACCGCATGAAGCGCGAGTTTGGTGTTGAGGCTAACATCGGCAAGCCACAGGTGGCTTATCGCGAAACTATCCGCAAAACCGTTGAGCAGGAAGGCAAATTTGTTCGCCAGACTGGCGGTCGCGGTAAATTCGGTCACGTCTATCTGCGTCTGGAGCCTATGGGCGAAGACCGTGAAAAAGACTACGAATTTGCTGAAGAAGTCGTTGGCGGTACCGTTCCGAAAGAATTCTTCGGTGCAGTGGATAAAGGTATTCAGGAACGCATGAAAAATGGTGTTCTGGCAGGTTACCCAGTCGTTGGTGTACGTGCCGTACTGTTTGACGGTTCTTACCACGACGTCGACTCCGACGAACTGTCCTTTAAAATGGCTGGCTCGATCGCTTTCCGCCATGGCTTTATGAAAGCGGATCCAGTGCTGCTTGAACCCATCATGAAAGTCGAAGTGGAGACACCGGAAGACTACATGGGCGACATCATGGGTGACCTAAACCGTCGCCGTGGTACCGTTCAGGGTATGGACGATCTGCCTGGTGGCACCAAGGCCATCCGTGCTGAAGTTCCCTTGTCCGAAATGTTTGGATATGCCACGTCCATGCGTTCCATGTCGCAAGGTCGTGCCACGTACTCCATGGAATTTGCCAAATATGCCGAAACACCGCGTAACGTGGCGGAAGGCATCATTTCCAAATTCACGTCGGGCTCCAAAGACGACGAATAATTCCAGTGACTTGTCGTCCACCGCGTGACGATGGGTCTGGTAATGCCTAAACCCCTTGGTTCCGGTGATAAGCCGGAATCACACCAACAAGGAATAACATCATGGCAAAGGCCAAGTTTGAACGTAACAAGCCGCACGTTAACGTCGGCACCATCGGTCACGTTGACCATGGTAAAACCACCCTGACCGCTGCGATTGCAACCATTTGCTCGCAAAAATTCGGTGGCGAAGCCA
>CAUJHL010000161.1 GCA_963204705.1 Pseudomonadota bacterium
AGATTGCCCTGACCGTTTTGTCCATTCTGCGCTGAAGATGCCGTCAATTCCAAACCCGCTGGTATCGGAAATCGCAAGGTCTGAAGTGCAACGACACCTTCCGGCAAACCCAGCGCAGACACGATGCGATCACCGTAATGCTGAACCAGCTGTTGGCTAAGGTTTTGAGTGAGCTTTTGACTGGCTTGCGGAGTGGTCACGCCCGAACTCTGGTCTTGGGATGGGCTAGGCGTCATGGCCGCTCCACTCCCGCTGCAGGCGTGCGAAAACGGTTCATCAGCGCTTCATGGGCCTCCTGTTGATTCGCCACATACTGCCGCAATGAGTCCACCAGGCAGGCGAAATCCTCCGGCCATGGCGCTTCAAACAGGCATTCTTCACCCGTAGAGGGATGCACAAATCCCAGCTCCCGCGCGTGGAGTGCCTGACGACCAAAGGATTTTAAGCGGTCGCTAAATTCTGCCGTTGCCCCCTTGGGACGCCGAAAGCCCCGCCCATACACTGGATCACCCAGCAGTGGCCAGCCTTTATGTGTCATGTGCACACGAATCTGATGGGTACGTCCGGTTTCCAGCTGAAGCGTCAGCAGGGTAAACGGCCCAAAGCGCTCGGCCACATGATAATGGGTGACCGAAGGCCGGCCATCATTACGTACACACATCGCCGTGCGCTGGTGCGGGTGCCGCATGATCGGCGCATCCACTGTGCCGCCAGCAATGACTTCCCCCTGAACCACCGCATCATAAATACGATAGACGGATTTTTCCTGTAATTGCTGGGTCAGTGACAACTGGCTTTCCAGATTCCGCGCAACGACCAATAGCCCCGAGGTATCCTTGTCAATGCGATGCACCAGACCGGCACGCGGCAGGGCCTCCAGTTCAGGAAAATGAAACAGCAGCGCATTCACCAGGGTGCCATCCGGGTTGCCCGTACCGGGATGCACCACCATGCCGGCTGGTTTGTTGATGACAATGACATCCTCATCCACATGCACGATGCTCAGGTCGATTGCCTGCGCCCTATCATGGCAGACCACGGTTTCGTGCGCCCGCAATTGCAGGGTTTCGCCGCCCACGACCCGCGAGCTCGCTTTGGGGGAGGCTCCATTCAGCGTGAGTGAGCCATTGCCCAGCCACTGTTTGAGTTTTTCCCGAGAAAAAGTTGGAAAGACCAGCGCCGCCACCTGATCGACGCGGGCACCGGCCAAATGCTCTGGTACGGTGTGCTCCTCCTCAATAAGACGCAACGTGGGCGTATTCAACGCGCTGGCATGTTCTGCCAGCACCGTTTCCGAAGAATTTTCCGGCTGCCCTTCGTGTGAAGGTTCCTGTTTAGTTTCTGTGTGGGGCATTGGCTATCAGTCTGCTAAATGCTTAAATACGCCGCATTGTAACTGATTGCAGGCTGCTCACGAGGAGTTTCTATGACCCTGCCACGCATTGCGGCCCCTAAATTGACCGTTGCGCTATCCCTGTGTTTACTGGTTGCCGGCTGCAGCAGCATGCCTTTTTCCAAGAAAAACAAAGCGACAGACTCCGGCCCCACCATGAGCGAGGCTGCCTATTATCAGCAGGCGCTACGCAATATGGAGCGCAATCAATTTGATGATTCCACGCAGGCGCTGGAAGCTCTGGACACCTATTATCCGTCCGGTGCCTTTACTGAACAGGCCCAGCTGGACCTGATGTACTCACACTTCCGTCAGGGTGATATGCCCGGAGCGGTGTCGATTGCCGAACGGTTCATCAAACGCTATCCAGCCAATGCCCAGCTGGATTATGCGTACTATGTGCGTGGTGTCGCGACCATGGAACAGGCCTATGATGGGTTGATGCGTTATACCTCGCTGCAACAATCTCATCGGGATACCACTTTTTTACGCGCTGCCTACGCGGCCTTTCAGGACTTTCTCAAACGCTTTACCGGCAGTCGCTACAGTGCGGATGTGCAGCAACGCATGATTTACCTGCAACAGCAACTGGCTGAAAGTGAAATTAATATTGCCCGCTACAATACCGAGCGCAAAGCCTACGTCGCCGCTGCGCAACGGGCGCGCTGGGTGCTGGAATATTATCCGCTTTCACCACAGGTTCCCGAGGCGCTCGCCACGCTGGCCTACAGCTATCAGCAGCTGAACCGTCCCGAGCTGGCCGAGCCCTATCTGAAACTCATACAGCTGAACTATCCACAATTACTGAAAGATGGACGTGTCAATCTGCATGCCGCTCAGGCACAACGCTCCTTGGTCAACCGGCTGACACTGGGTCTTGCTGGCGAACGCACACGCCTGCAGCCTTTACCGCCGGCGGACACGTCGCAAACCCAGCCACAGACTATCCAGAACAATCTGGCCGGAACGGTGCAAACTCGCCCAGCCAGCGCCGGTCCAGCACCGTCTGCGCTGAGCCTACCGCCAGAACTCAGCAGCAGCCTAATGTTCAGCCTGCCCGACAATGGGGGCGATGCGCATTCCAGCGATATGCCGGACCTGCCTAATTTGCAGGACGCCATGCCTTAAACCGCAGGCTCCCTGAGCCTACTTGACCCTCATGGATGACACGGGAGGCAATCGTGCGCATTCCTCCCGCTGTGATCGAACAAATCGTGGCACGCACCGATCTGGTGGATGTGATCAGCCAGCGGGTCAAGCTAAAAAAAACCGGCCGCACCTACAGCGGCTGTTGTCCTTTTCATCAGGAAAAATCGCCCTCCTTTCACGTCTATCGTGAAAAGGGCTATTACCATTGTTTTGGCTGCCAAGCCAATGGCGATGCCATCCGCTTTCTGATGGACATGGATCGCCGCAGTTTCATGGAAGTCGTCACCGATCTGGCCAACAAGGCCGGAGTCGAGTTGCCCAAATCGGACGGTCAGCAGGCACCGGGCTATCGTTACACGCGGCAAAAATCCAGCTCGGAATCTTCTTCATCCACTTCCCGTACTCCGCCTGACGCTCGCTCAGCGGAAAAAGTAGTCCAAACAACGGACAAGCCGGCCGCCAGAACCACCAAAACGCCAACCCCTTCAACCGGCTCTCCCGCTTCGGCAGGCCGTATGCCCTCACGTGATCAGCCTCAGGGCGATGGACTGACACAACCTGAGGAATGGGCAGAGCCTGGGGAATGGGCTGAATCCAGCCCGCAGGAGGTCAGCGACTGGTATCCAGACGCCAGTCTCGAACCGATGGAATGGCCAGAATCGACGGATGATTTTATTTTTTTACCGGTGGAGCCGCCGGAAGATTCAGCGCCCTTTAATCCCAATGGCAACCTGTATGACCTGAGCGAAGCCATCGCGATCTATTATCAGGAAGCACTCCGGCAACACCTGCCCGCACAGCAGTATCTACAACGGCGGGGGCTCAAAGACAGCACCTTGTCCCAGTGGCGGCTGGGCTATGCGCCCGATGGCTGGCAACATTTGCTCCAGCAATTTCCACAGGATATCGAAGGACTGAAAGCGCTGGGGCTGATCCGTACCAGTGACAATGGACGGGATTTTTGCCTGTTACGGGATCGGGTGATTTTTTGCATACGTGATAATCGCGGGCGCGTGGTGGGGTTTGGTGGCCGCGCGATGAACAATGAGATCAAGCCCAAATACATCAATTCGCCCGAATCCGTACTTTTTCAAAAAAACCGCCTGCTGTTTGGCCTCTACGAAAGTCTGCAGGCACGGGCGCAACACTGGCTGATCGTCGAAGGCTATCTGGATGTCATTGGGTTGCATCAGGCAGGTATTCCCGGCGCTGTGGCGACCATGGGAACCGCGACCAATGCCGACCATCTGGCGACTTTATTCAAACTGAATCATCGGGTAACGCTGGCCTTTGATGGCGATGCCGCCGGACAAAAAGCCGCCTGGCGTACGCTGGAAATGGCATTGCCCCTGCTCAGCGATGATCGGGAATTGCGTTTTCTGGTACTGCCCGAAGAGCACGATCCCGATTCACTGGTACAGCTCGAAGGTGCTGAGGGGATGCGCAAGCGGATCGAGCAAGCCCCGCCCTTATCGGATTATGTCTATGGCGTCCTGTCACGCCACTGTGACCTGAATCATCCGGAAGGCAAAAGCCAGCTGATGCAACAGGCGCGGCAACTGTTTCAGCAATTGCCTGCACAAGGCAATTACCGGCGCTTGCTGGATCAGACCTTTAGGGAAAAACTCGGCCTCAGCTATCAGGGCAATCGCCCTGCCGTGACCAATGCCGAGGGAGATTACAGCCAGAGCCAGGTGGAAGAACTACTGCTGATGCTGTTACTGCATCACCCCGAACTGGCGCCCATGGTGAGCACCACTGTGACTCTGCTGGAACCTCCCCATCCGATTTTGACGGCATTACGCCTGATTGCCCAGATGCCAGAGGACTTTCCGCAGACGCCGGATGCCAGTGTGCCCTTTCTGATCGCGGCCTGGCCCAACGATATTCAACGGCAGCGCGTGTGCCAAATACTGGAGCGCAAGGACGTTGAGCACTGGCTAGGCGTTACTCCCGACCCCGCTGTATTGGGGAGGGATACGGCGCTGCTGCTGCAGGATTTGCTGTTACATGCACGTATCAGCAGCGCCACTAGCCTCGCCGAAAAAGTTCAGCTACGCCATCAGCTGAATGCCCTGCGGCGACAACGCTCCCTCATGCCAGACGCACAAGGGGGCAGCAAGCCATAGCCATCCCCCGACGTACCCAGAATGTCCCAGACACACAAAGTAGCAGGTGCCGCATTTGCCGCTGGAATTGCCATGACCATCAGTGGTATTGCCATTAGTCTTCGTGAAAAAGAAGCGGTTTTTACGACTTTGCCCGGCATTTCCCGAAACTGGGAACTCAAAAGTTTTAGAGCTGTTATCATTGCCATAACCTATTGTTTTACCTATAACGAAACGACCTTTCCCTTGCCTTGGACGATCGCCTCACGATCAATGGCCAGACTGCGACTGCAAACCCAAAAGAGGAATGCACACTGAATCCAAACCGAATCCAAACCCAGCCACGATCCAGACGCTGACTTCCCAGCCAGCAACTGCCCACCTTATACAGCGCAAATTTCCGGTAAGGCAGAGCCGGACAGGACAAAAATTTGTCTTTGAGAACACTTGTACACTGAACTGAATGGCAGCCCGCTGATCTCTTGCTAAATTTTCTGCGTAAGGGCTCACAGCGTCACCCATCGGGAGCGCTCTTGAAATATTCCATACCGGACTGACTTTAATTCAAAGCATGCTGTTTAAAGAACGTTGTTTGGGCAACCTGTTTCATAGAGCATGAATTCAAAGACCATCGATTGAATTAACCGTGGGCAAAATCGCTACCTGCCAGACGCTGTGGTAAATGCAGCAGCGTGCCCCCTTAAAAATAGCAGGCCAGACGTGTTATCCTTGCCGATTAATTTTGTATGCAGCTTAGGTAGAGTGACGACCAATGAGTGATTTGCAATCCCAAACGTCGCAAGTGGCGGCCCTGATCAGCCGCGGAAAAGAGCAGGGCTACCTGACCTTTGCCGAAGTCAATGACCACCTGCCGGATTCCATCACCGAAACCGAACAGATTGAAGACATTATCCAGATGCTGAGTGACGTCGGCATTCCGGTGATGGATCGCGCTCCAGAAACCGACGAGCTCCTACTGGAAGACACTCCAGAAGCGACTGACGATGAAGTGGCCGCCGAAGAAGCTGCGGCCGTTCTGGCCTCGGTTGAAAACGAGCCAGGCCGCACCACCGACCCCGTGCGCATGTATATGCGGGAAATGGGTACGGTAGAATTGCTCACCCGTGAAGGTGAAATCAGCATTGCCAAGCGCATCGAAGAAGGCATTCGCGATGTTTTGAATGCCATGTCCTACTGGCCGGGTGCTGTGCAGACGGTACTGACAGAATACGATTCCTGTTCCGATGGCGAGCGCCGCCTTTCGGATGTTTTGTCAGGGTATCTTGATCCCGAATCCGACGAAGAAATTCCAGAAGTTGTGGAAGAAATGCCGGAAGACATGGAGCCTGAAGCTGCCCCCAAGGCAGCCGTCAAGGACGATGAGGAAGAAGAAGAAAGCGGTGACAGTGGCAGCGATGAGGAAGCTGAGTCTGGCCCGGATCCTGAAATTGCCCGTGTGCGATTTGGTGAATTGCGTGAGCGCCTGAGCGCACTCGACAAGGCCACCGCTGAACATGGCCGCGACAGTGCCCCGGCCCTCGCCGCCCGTGAAGCACTGGCCGAAGTATTTATGATGTTCAAACTGACGCCACGTCTGTCCGATCTGATCAGTGATCAGGTACGCGAAGTGCATGAACAGATTCGGGGCTGTGAACGCGAAATCATGAAGTTTGCGGTAAAGCGGGCGCAGATGAATCGCGATCTGTTCCGTGCTGAATTTCCCGGTCATGAATCCGAAAGCGACTGGGTGGATGTGCAAATCAGCCGCTACCCTGCCCTGGCCACGGGTCTGGAAAAGGCACGAGCCGATATTCAGCGTCACCAGCAGAAACTCGCCGAGCTGGAAACCGCTCTGGGCATGCGCGTAAGTGACATGAAAGACGTTTCCCGTCGCATGTCGATTGGTGAAGCCAAAGCCCGCCGTGCCAAAAAGGAAATGGTCGAAGCCAACCTGCGTCTCGTCATTTCGATTGCCAAAAAGTACACCAATCGTGGCCTGCAGTTCCTGGATCTGATTCAGGAAGGCAACATTGGCCTGATGAAAGCCGTGGACAAATTTGAATACCGTCGGGGCTACAAGTTTTCGACCTATGCGACCTGGTGGATTCGTCAGGCGATTACGCGCTCGATTGCGGATCAGGCCCGCACGATCCGTATTCCCGTGCACATGATTGAAACCATCAAGAAAATCAACCGTGTTTCCCGTCAGTTATTGCAGGAAATGGGTCGTGAGCCGACACCGGAAGAACTGGGTGAGCGGCTGGACATGGACGAAGCCAAAGTCCGCAAAGTGCTCAAAATCGCCAAAGAGCCCATTTCGATGGAAACGCCGATCGGTGATGATGAAGATTCGCATTTGGGGGATTTTATCGAGGACACCAACATCACGTCTCCGGTAGAAGCCGCTACCGCCGAAGGCTTGCGTGAAGCGACCCGCGAAGTGCTGGCCAACCTGACACCGCGTGAAGCCAAAGTCCTTAAAATGCGTTTTGGGATCGACATGCCCACCGACCATACACTGGAAGAAGTCGGCAAACAATTTGACGTTACCCGTGAGCGGATTCGCCAGATTGAAGCCAAGGCACTGCGCAAACTGCGGCATCCATCCCGCAGCGAGCATTTGCGTTCCTTCCTGGAAAACGACTGATTGCGCACCTGCTCACCGCGGATGCTCAACCGATGAGCATAAAAAGCCCTGATCATTCAGGGCTTTTTTCATTGCATTCAAATCAAATCGTTAGCCACTAATGCGCCGTTTCAGTCCAGCGACCTGCAGAATACGGGTCGCAATTTCCTCGACCGACATTTCAGAGACATCCAGCCAGGGAATGCCTTCAGAGGTGTAAATTCCCTGAATGGCCCGGAGCTCCATCTGGCATTGCTGAAAGCTGGCGTAGCGGCTATTGGCTTTGCGCTCCTGACGAATCGCCACCAGCCGTTCTGGTGAAATCATCAGCCCAAACAGCTTGTGTTTGTATTCCTTTAAGACTTTGGGCAGACGATTGTCGTCCAGATCTTCTTCGGTAATCGGGTAATTCGCCGCACGAATCCCAAACTGTAGCGCCAGATAAATACAGGTCGGCGTTTTGCCGGAGCGGGATACCCCGATCAGGATAATATCCGCCACATCGTAGTGCCGCGTGCGGGCACCGTCATCATTGTCCAGCGCAAAATGCACCGAATCGATGCGCGACTTATAATTTTGCGTGTCCACCCCGCCATGGGAATGCCCCACCACAGGGGAGGGCTGCACGCCAATTTCGGCACTTATTTTGCTAATCAAACCCTCGAACACATCGAGGTTCAGGGCATTGGCCGTATTGATGATTTCGCGGATAGCCGGATTCACCAGCGTATCAAACACGAGCGGGCGACAGCCATCGTCAACCGCAGCGCGATTGATTGTCTGAACGGCGGCCAGCGCGGTTTCTTCTGAGTCCACGTATGGAATAATCCGCATGTCAAATTCGACATTAGCGAACTGGCTAAGCAACGAATGGCCCAGCGTTTCCGCGGTGATCGCGGTGCCGTCCGAAATAAAGAAAACTGTACGTTTCAGTATGGATTCTGCACTCATCAACGCCCTCGCCACGTTTGTTTTCACTGGACTTTACTTTATAGTAACCGCATTCATTTTCGGCAAGCAGCGGGGACAACCGCCTATCCGGCGCTGAGTTCACCCAAAAACCGCTACCGCGATCCGGTAGTATACAGAAGTCACCAATCTTGGAGTGTCAATCTTGGAAGCACGTGTCATTGGACTGGAAAAACTCGGCAAACATGACGTCGAGATCGTCGGTGGGAAAAATGCCTCACTGGGTGAAATGATCAGCCATCTGGCCAATGCCGGCGTCAGTGTTCCCGGAGGTTTTGCCACCACCGCCCAGGCATTCCGTGACTTTCTGGAGCAAAGCGGGCTCAATAACCGTATTCAGGCTGAACTGGCCCAGCTGGATGTGAATAACGTCTCGGCGCTGGCAGCAGCGGGTAGCGCCATCCGCCAGTGGATCATTGACACACCACTTACGCCTGAGCTGGAAAAAGACATTCGCACAGCGTTTGCTGAGCTCAGTGCGGGCAATCCCGATATGGCTGTTGCCGTTCGCTCGTCAGCGACTGCCGAAGACTTGCCGGATGCCTCGTTTGCCGGCCAGCAAGAAACCTATCTGAATATTCGCGGCATCGACAACGTACTGCATGCCGTCCATGAAGTCTTTGCCTCCCTGTTTAATGATCGCGCGATTGCCTATCGCGTCCATCAGGGCTATGCGCACCAGAACGTGGCGCTGTCTGCCGGTATTCAGCGTATGGTGCGCTCGGAAACAGGTGCTTCGGGCGTGATGTTTACCCTGGATACCGAATCCGGTTTCCGCGATGTGGTCTTTATTACCGC
>CAUJHL010000162.1 GCA_963204705.1 Pseudomonadota bacterium
TCCATTCAAAATGGGCTTCGACCTGATACTCCACGTCCTGCAAAAAGGTATAGTAGGCGAGGGTGTTGCCGCCATCCCATTGCAGGGGTTTGGTGCCCTTGGTCTGGGTCTGGATCGGCTTGATCACTCGAAGCCGGTCTACGTGCCACGTCAACGTAGGCTTCCAGTAAATGGATTTTAGAACCCCTTTAATGGCTTCGTAGGTAGGCAGGTGATAGCTGGTTTTTTCACCCCCGATACGGGTAATGGGGTCGGTGAATAGAGCTTGCCGCCCAAAGAGACGCAAGCTGATTTGATTCGGGTAGTGATTCAGGTCGTTGGGTGTTGAAGTTTGGGTTGTCATTGTTTTGACTCATAAATAAGGCCACTGTCCTGTAGCGCTGAATGGACTATAACAACGATGTCTTTTACTGGCAAATATTTTTTTCCTTTAATTGAAACCATAAATTTTGAAAAGAGGGGGCATTTTGATCGTTGCATCCCTGTTCATTGCCGTTACACTGCTCATTCAGCAAACGCCCGTTTAGACGAATGCTGTGAATTGAAATCTTTAGTTGAATCCATGCATCAAGGCTCTCCAGTCTCGTCAGGCTGGGGAGTGTTTTTTGTTCATCTTTAGCCCGTAGCCCTTGTAATCAAACTCAAGTCATCAAGTTCAAGTTATCCAGCTCAGAGGATTAAGTCATCCAGGGCGCCCATGCCGCTTTCGTCCAGCCCAAATTCGTCGTTGTAATACCGCTCATCCAGCGCATAGATGCCATGTTCATTCAGCAAAGTCAGTACACCCGCTTTTTCGGTCAAGGTGCGCCAGACGTGTGGAAATACCGCCACACTGTATTGCTGCGCGGCTCTGAGTGCCGTGAAATACGCCGCCGGATCGTGATGCGGGTCGCTGTTGAGAAGGGCGATAAGATCGCGGCTGGCGTCGGTATACGGGACTAAAATGGCTTCGGTGGGTGCATCTATCACACTGAAAGCACTAGCAGCAGCCTTAAACGATTGTTGTAGCAACGGGTACTCATGCGCTTGCCGTGTGGCGTTTTTAGCGGGGTAGGGATTAAACGGATTGTCTGCCAACAGATCGAGCAGGGACGAGCTACTTCCTGCCACCGGGTAGACCATCTCCTCTGCGCGTTCCCGAAAATAATACTGATAGTAACGCGCCATTGTATCGGGGGAGAGTAGGCGACTCGCCGGTAGCTCCGCCATCACGCGGGCACTGGTATCCCGCCCAATCCGGATGTCTTGAAGTTTGTCCAGATTTTCGTGAGCAGGATTGATCACCAGGACGGTGCCCTTGATGGCGTTGCCCTGTGCGTCGCGAAGCTCACCGTGACGGTTACAGCGCCCCGAGGCTTGTGCAATCGAATCCAGCCCTGCCAAGAAGCGGATGACGGTCGCAAATGAGATATTCACACCCGCTTCAATCAATTGCGTGCTGATGCACAGCACCGGCAGCCCAACGCTAAGGCGTTCACGGATGTGCTGAAGCAAGTGTTTGCGGTGTGCAGGGCATTGATTTGTGCTGAGATGAAACAGGGTCTCACTCTCTACGCCTGCCTGCTGGCACGCACGGTACAACGATTTCGCCCACGCCTTGGTGTTAACGATGATCAATAGGCTCTGGCTGGCCTGAAATTGCTTGAGCGCACAATCACGTATGGCTTCATTTTCCCAGCCACCCAGCCGGATGTCCGGCTGAATGCTAACCCTTTCAAGCAAGCCATATAGGGTATCAACTGCAGTGAGGTCTCCCCGCCATCCTTGCATGAGCTCGCTATGGGGTTGGGCTAGCAATATCTGGCCCCGCTCTGGAACTGGCAACGCATGCAGCAAAGGCTGAGTGGCGGTGCATAAAATGGCCGTGGTTTTTGCATATTTCGCTAAAAAATTCAGACTGTTGGAAAATAGATGAACTGTTTTGACTGGTAAGGTCTGAATTTCATCAAATACCACAATCGCCCTTGCCAACTGATGCAAACGCCTGACACTTCGGGTGCCCGCACCAAACCACGTCTCCAGATACTGAACCATAGTGGTAAAAATGATGGGGCTATCCCAGTTATCCGTATGTAATTTGGTTTTCCAGCTGTAGCAACTAGGTTCCAGATTGGAGTGATGCTCCAGTACCCAGGGTGTTCCACTCGACTGATTGCCCAGTATTGCCATGATCTCACTGGCATTTTGATCAATGATTGAGGTAAACGGAATGACAAAGACAATGCGCTCCAGACCGTGTTGAGCGGCATGATGCAGAGCATAGCGCAAGCTGGCGAGTGTTTTGCCTCCCCCCGTGGGAACGGTCAGAGTGTAGATGCCCTGCGGGTCACTGGCACGCTCAAAACAATGATCTGAAATATCCCGCCGCAGCTGTCCCACACTATCGTCGGGAGACGTCCCTGCATTCAGTTGCTGCAGCTTCCGTTCGAGCCGTTCGATTGCTTGTGACCAGTCAGGTTTACCTTGCTGGCGCATGGATTTTTGATGAGGATACTCAAAATCTGCGCTACTGATACGATCGGCGTCAATCAGGCTACTGAACAGAAAGCGGGTCACACACCCCTGATAAAATTCTTGTATAAGGTTGTGTCTGGGGTTGATATCGGCAGAGTAAGTTTCATCTCGGATACGCCGAATCAGTGCCCGACATTCATTGATTAGCCCTGCACCGCCTAATGCTCTGGCGCTTGCCAATAATCCCGTCTCTGCAGCCAGTTCACATTCTCTGCGATGTGACAGATCATCCGGTTTGCTCAGGCGTCGATACAGGGCATGATGGTTTTCTGGCGTGTCATCCAGTATGTCAATCAGGCCGCTATGGTGAGAGGCAATACAGACCGATAGGATTTGACCAATGAGCTCCAGCCGGCCATCTGGCCGTGTTTCTCGCCTAGCCGATTCCCTAAATGTGTCGTGCACCCATTGCGCACCCGCGGTGGAGTGATCGACATCCCCGCGTTTTGGGTGATAGCCGTCACTGTCCTCCGCAGCATCATCCTTATCCTGATCTCCCTGATGGTCCTTGCGCTGGGTCACATGACGAATGTAACGCTGAAATTTCGAGGAGTATTTACCAAAATCATGCAGTAAGCCGATAAGTGCGCCTGCATTCCTCAGACCAATTTTGTCGGCTGCCTCGCCAGCCAGTGCGCTGGTTTCGGAAAGATGGGTGAACAGCGACTGAACGGCACCAGTGACCGGATGGACGTGTGCAATGAATACTCGAGATTGGGGGGAAAGCTCGGCTATATTTGATCGGATGGAGGCGTTTTCTTCAAAGGGATCGGAAGGGTTCATAGCGGTGGCTGCACAGGATTAGTGTCTGAAGC
>CAUJHL010000163.1 GCA_963204705.1 Pseudomonadota bacterium
CCTTAAACTGGTCAGCGCAATTGGCGACCAATCACTTTGAACCTGCGCGGATTCTGCCCAGTATTCCCTTGCAATCCGTCCAAGGCACGATCATAGCGCATGGTACCAGTCAGGGACTGCAGCACACCCTCTGGGTCGATCGCACGGCCCTCAAGGGCAGTATACAGGCGGAAACCGGCAAGCCAGCTCGCCCCATGCAGCTGGATGGTTCTGGTCAGGTCGTTGTGCTGATGAACCCAGCAACGCCTGTAAAATCTGTAAAGTCAGGAAAATCTGAAACAACTAAAGCGACCAGTAGCTCTGGCTCGACAGGCATCAAGAGCTATGCGGTTCGATATCAGGGCAAGCTGGCGACTCCGGGTGTACCCGCAGGCGACCTGAGGGTGCGTGTCTCCGGAACGCCAGAACTCACGCGAATCGAGCAGTTTGAGCATCATGGCGCAGCGGGTGATATTCGACTGACCGGCCAAATGATGCTAGCATAGGGCGCCAACAGCGGCCCCAGCTGGTCGGTAGATGCCCAATTGAAAGAATTTAACCCGGGATTTTTTATTGCAGATTATCCCGGAAAAGTGACAGGCAACCTGCACAGTACCGGTGCCTGGCAAACCAGTCGCAAAGAAATACTGCTAAGCCAGTTAAACCTGAATGGTATCCTGCGAAATCAGCCGCTGACCGCGCAGGGGAGTCTTGATCTGGTATTTGATCCAAAGGCTGGATTGAAATCCTGGATTCCCCAGCGCTTTACCGCCGATAGCCTCAAACTCGCCTGGGCAGGCAACACCCTGAATGCCAATGGCAACAAGCAGAACATGCTGCTCACGGTGGATGCCCGCGCACTGCAGCGCATTCACCCGCAATTATCCGGCAGTATTAGCGGAGTGGTTGAATTAACCGGCAATCTGAAAGCACCAGACGCTAAAGTCGATTTGACGGCCAGCAAACTGAAATTTGGCACCTTTAGCCTGTTAAAGGGCACAGTGAAAGGAATGCTGCCTCACATGGGCCGATTGCCCGGCCAGCTCACCCTGAATGCCAGTGGCGTTCATCAGGGCAGCATGGCTCTACAAGAAGTCTCGGCACAATTTCAGGGAACCCAAGCCAGCCATACACTGGATATACGCCTGCAGAATAATCAGTCCCAACTTTCCGCTCGTCTGGCCGGCAGTATGGACGCACAGTTCAATTGGCAAGGCCAGCTGCAACAGGGCGCTTTGAACACCCGACAGCTCAAACTGATTCAACAACAAGCGGCGAATCTGGCCTGGAATCAGGCTAAAAAACAGCTCCAACTGGCAGCACATTGCTGGGCAGGTGCCAACGCACGCCTCGAAGGTGGACGACTGTGCATCACCGAGCCATTGCTTGCCAGCAGCCAGCAAGGCCAAATCGCGTTTGCCCTGAGCAACCTCGATTTGCATGGCTTTGAGGATTTTATGCCTGAAGGCATGGTCTGGGTTGGCAAGCTGGAAGGGACGGGTAAAGTTAATTGGCTGGATGGCCATTCACCTAGTCTGGATGCACAGCTCTATACGGATAATGGCGCAATTGGCCTCCTGCCAGACGATCCACAGGATCCGCCGTTGACTTTGCCGTATCAGCGCCTGAGCCTGACTGCCAAAACCACCCCGGAAGGCATCAAACTGCGCTTCGATGCCAAAACCACCAATACGGGCACCGGCTATATCGATGCGACAATCGACCCGAAAACCAGCCCCAAAACCATCAACGGTGCGCTGGTGCTGGACAATGTTCAGCTCCGTGTTTTGAAGCCCTTTTTTCCCGGTATCCGTGTGATGGAAGGAACCGCCTCGCTCGCTGGCGGTATGAGCGGTCCACTGACAGGTCCGGCCGTGTATGGCAATTTCAAGCTGGACAATGGACGGATCGTCCTGGCTGACCTGCCGGTCTCACTGGACAATATTGCAGCTAAAGCCACCATTCGCGGTACTGAGGCCAATTTGGCAGCGACCTTCAACAGTGGGGATGGCACAGGCCAACTGGCTGGAAATGCCAACTGGTCGGGTGAGCCCCAGATCACACTGGCACTGACCGGAGATCGCCTGTTGATCCGTCAACCACCGATGCTGGTTGCGCGTTTGAACCCTTCTGTGAATGTCCAGATCTTACCGACGGCAAAAAAGATCACGGTCAACGGTAAAGTTCTGGTTCCAACCGCGACCTTGTCCCCAGCGCCTTCAGACAGCGATGCCGTTGCCAAATCCAGCGATGTGCGCGTGGTGGATTTACGCAAATCTGCCACACTGGGCAAAGTGATGGCGGCTGCACGACCCTGGCGGATTTTTGCCGATGTGAACGTGGTCATGGGTGATGAGGTGGCCTTTAAGGGCTTCGGAACCGTAGCGCCATTGGGCGGACAGATTCAGTAGAGACAGCGTGGCGTTGAGGGAATGACGGCGGTCGGCGATATTCGGGTAACCCGGCCAGTGCGACTGGAAGCTTTTGGACAGACCATGACCCTGCGCAAAGGCGCGGCTCGGTTTAATGGCAATATGCGGGAGCCGGTACTCGATATTGAAGCCGTGAAAGAAATCGACCATCAGATCATCGGCGTGCGTGTTGGTGGAAAACTGAGCAGCCCGGGTATTGTGCTGTTTAATGACGCCGGACTGAGCGAACAGGAAGCCCTGAATGCCTTGCTGGCTGGGCGTATCAGCCAGAACAACACGGTCACCAATACGGCCGGTTTCCGCAGTGACGTGAATAACACTCTGGCCGCTGCAGGGCTGAGTTATGGACTCTCGGGTTCGCGCGCTTTTACCAACAAAATTGGCCGTTCTTTTGGCCTCTCGAATCTGACGCTGGATGCGGAAGGAACCGGCAACGACACCCAAGTCAATATTACCGGCTACCTGACTCCGGATCTGTTCTTGCGGTATGGAGTAGGCGTATTTACCCCGGTCAATAAGCTGACCTTGCGGTATCAGGTGAATCGCCGCCTGTATCTGGAAGCCAGCTCAGCGCTGGATAAAGCCATTGACCTGTTCTATAACTGGCGGTTCTGATACAGGAAATTCAGGATTTTTAAACTGCATTTAGGAGTGTACGGATCATTAGTCACTCTACCTCATAACGCACTGACAATAATGGGAAAGAAAAGAACTGATCATGTTGACTTTCATCACATTGCGACCTGTTTCCCTTGGCACTTTTGTGCATTAGCTTGCAATCGGCTTGACAAATTTTACTGATATTTTTATATAGGGCCCGCACGATCTTAAAAATCGCGGCTCAGACCGCAGATCCGGGCAAAACAATTCAGGAGTAACGCATGGCCGCTTCAGGTAGTCAGGAATTTGAACTGGAAGACTCATTTGTAGAAGAAGAGGCTGCATCGTTTGAGGGAGACACCACTGCCCGGCAAAGTACCACCAAAATGTCGCTGACCAAGCGTCGGCTCATCGACGACATGCTGGAAGAAAAGCGCCTGCAGCGTCGCCTCAAAGATTATGATTTTGATCTGGACGATGAATAAGGTCCTTTTGGATTACTGTAGTTTTTACAATAACAGTCCTGCTATTCGGCTAAAACCGCTAACTTTTCAAGCGACTCCCTCAGACGGGAAGGAATAGGGCAGGACTGGCGACTTTCCCGATCGACAAACACATGCACAAAATGGCCCTGAGCCACAGCGACATCCCCACCTTTTTGAAAAATCGCCACCTGATAGCGCACAGACGATTTACCCAGAGTCAGTACACGTAATCCTGCTTCCAGCTCGTCAGGGAACGCCACAGGCGCAAAATAACTACAGCCTGAATCCACCACCAGCCCAATACTTTCCCCAGTGTGAATGTCCAGCCCACCCACCGTAATCAGATAGCGATTGACCACAGAATCCATATAGCTGTAATACTGGACATTATTCACGTGTCCATACAGATCGTTATCCGACCAGCGCGTGTCGAGCACGACAATGTGACTAAAATCCGAACGTAAAAGCGGCACAGGGCGAGTCATCCATATTCCCTTGGTCAGGTGTCAAAAGTCGATTTTAATCGAGGGTAGCGCGTTGGTCGAACTGCAGAAGAAATTCAGAGCATGCAGATCAGTAAATGGACTGGTAAATCCCTAATGCATCCTGTTGCGTCAAGGGACGGGGGTTATTTTGTAATAAACGGGTTTGCAACATGGCATCGCGGGCGAGCAGGCTCAAACTGGACTCAGGGACTGCCAGCTCACGAAGCCGCAAGGGAAGCAAACTGTCCACCAGATGCTGCTCCAGTCGGTTGATCAGTTTTTCAGCCTTTTCAGTGTCGCTGCCCCGGCAGTGCGGGTCCAGTACCGAATACAGCTCGGCGTACCAGTGCGCTCCTTTGGGCAGATTGAATTTTAATACTTCAACCAGCACCAGCGCATTGGAATGACCGTGTGACAGATGAAAATGCCCGCCAAGTGGATAGGCCAGCGCATGCACGGCTGCGACAGGGGCATTGGCAAAGGCTTGGCCTGCCAGCATCGCTCCGAGCAGCATATGTTGACGTGCAGTAGGATTGTGGCCGTCATGGATTGCCGTTTGCAGATATTTATCCAGCATTTTCAAGGCTTCACAGGCCAGCAGATCGGCGTAGGGATTTTTAAGCCGAATACTGGTATAGGCCTCAATGGCATGTACCATGGCGTCAATACCCGTGGCAGCGGTGATGGCGGGCGGCAAGCCCAGCGTCAGATTGGCGTCCAGCAAGGCCACATCGGCAAGCAATTGACGCGAGACGATGCCCATTTTGGTGGTTTCACCCGTCGTGACAATCGCGACAGGGGTGACTTCGGAGCCCGTTCCGGCGGTGGTTGGAATCTGAATTAGCGGCAGACGTTTGCCGGTCACTTGTTCGACGCCGTACATTGTGGCCAGATGCTGCTGTTGCTCCGGATGAGCCAACAGTGCGATCAGTTTGGCGACATCCATCGAGCTGCCACCGCCCAAGCCAATCACCCCATCAACACCGGCACGCCTGGCATGTTCTGCCGCGGCGATCACAATGGCCTCTGGCGGATCGGCAATGATCTGGTCATACACCGTGACGCGCAGGCCAGCGGTTTGCAGATTGTACACAATCGCCTCGTGCAACTGCAGCCCAGTCACTCCCTTGTCTGTGACCACCACGACATGCTTCATCCCCAGCCGCTGGCAATGCGTCGCAGTGTCCAGTGCACAATCCAGCTGGCAAACCAGTGTAGGTACCGTATGAAATGCAAAGGAAACCATGGTGGTCATACCTCACTGAGCGTTACTCAAGGTAACTCGGGTTAAAGACTCTGTTTGAAAAACTGTGATTGCAAAAACTGTGATTATACGCCTGTACGCTTTACACCGATTTGTCTTGGGAAGCGTGAACAGTCCAACTTGTTCAGAGCTTACATAAAAACCTTTTTTAAACAGCTAATTGCAATGATTTAATCTGTCATTCACGAACACAATTCATGTCTAAAATATCAATAGACACTAAAAATACGCCCGCCTGAAATGCCTGTCAAATATCGTGTTGCCCGATGAGACAAAAGGCTGCCCACCCCTTAAACACCAAAGGCTATACTCAATGAGTTGCTTCAATGGCATCGTTCAATAATACTGAAACTGCTTGAGATTTACCGATTGAGAAGCGATGCTTAGCTTTCTACGGTTTCACGTGAATTTATAGTGTTTATGCACGATTCCAGCTATGGGTTTAGCTCACCAGCCAGCCTCACTCATGCCAATACTTTCCGGCTGAACAGTCGCTGCTGGGGTCTGGCAACACCGACGACCGAAGCCGCCCTATGGCAGGCGCTCAATAGTGTACCCGCCCGGCATCGTGGGGTGGTTATCCTTGGCGGGGGCAGTAATGTGCTGTTGCCGGAATATCTGGATGCGCTGGTGATCCAGCCGAAGATTGGTGGAATTCGCTGTATCGCCGAGCAGGGGACGGATCGTCTTATTGAGGTGG
>CAUJHL010000164.1 GCA_963204705.1 Pseudomonadota bacterium
GTTGATTGAGCCTGTCGAAATGACCTGTTAATAAGCGCCCCTTCGACAGGCTCAGGGAGCTAGCAAGTAGATTGAGCCTGTCGAAATGACCTGTTAATAAGCGCCCCTTCGACAGGC
The DNA here is from genome assembly GCA_963204705.1 of Pseudomonadota bacterium. GTDB lineage: Bacteria > Pseudomonadota > Gammaproteobacteria > Pseudomonadales > Moraxellaceae > CAUJHL01. Next base: position 118 of record CAUJHL010000164.1, read on the forward strand.
TCAGGGAGCTAGCAGGTGGATTGAGCCTGTCGAAATGACCTGTTAATAAGCGCCCCTTCGACAGGCTCAGGGAGCTAGCAGGTTCATTGAGCGTGTCGAAATGACCTGCTAATAAGCGCCTGTTCGACAGGCTCAGGGAGCTTTTCGGCTCAACGAACATGTTAAACTGGGCCAGCATACTCATGGATTGGATTAAGTACCCTTTTTGGCAACTGTTGGCTTTGGCAACGATTGGCAAAGTTTTTTGTGAAATCGGTACTTGTGCTTTAAGGATTTACCCTAATGTAGTGGCGAATGCGGTGTGTAACGCCGCCCGCCAGTTGAAAACCCCGAGGCTGGATCGCCCGGCACTGAAACCTGTTTTGTGAGAGTCAATTGTCCATGTTAGCCAATCTGGCCGGAGGCATCTTCGGCACCAAAAATGAACGCGAACTCAAGCGGATGCGTAAAAGTGTTGATGCGATCAATGCGCTTGAGCCGGTCATTTCCAGTCTGACAGACGAGGAACTTAAACAGAAATCCACCGAATTCCGTCAGCGTTTTCAGGGCGGTGAAGCCCTCGATCGTCTGTTGCCGGAAGCCTTTGCGGTGTGTCGGGAGGCGGGCAAACGGGTCTTGGGCATGCGGCATTATGACGTCCAGCTGATTGGCGGGATGACACTGCACGAAGGCCGGATTGCCGAAATGCGTACCGGTGAGGGGAAAACCCTGATGGCGACGCTGGCCTGTTACCTGAACGGGATCAGTGGCCAGGGCGTACACGTGGTGACGGTTAACGATTATCTGGCAGGCCGGGATGCTGAACTGAACCGTCCTTTGTTTGAGTTTTTAGGGTTGACCGTTGGCGTGATTCATTCCATGCAGGCACCCGACCAGAAACATGCCGCGTACCAGGCCGACATTACCTACGGGACTAATAACGAATTTGGCTTTGATTATCTCCGTGACAACATGGTGTTTTCCAAGGACGAGAAAAAGCAGCGCGGCCTGAATTTCGCGATCATCGACGAAGTGGACTCAATCCTGATTGATGAAGCACGAACGCCACTGATCATTTCCGGACAAAGTGAAGATTCTTCACGCCTGTATGCAGCGATCAATTTGCTGGCCCCTCGACTGAAACGTCAGGCAGAAGAAAAGAAACCCGACGGCGGCCATTTCTGGATCGACGAAAAGCAGCGCTCGATTGAAATCAACGATGAAGGCTATGAATTTGTTGAGCAGGAACTGACCCAGATGGGCCTGCTGGAACCGGGTGAAAGCCTGTATTCTGCCAGCAACCTGAATCTGGTGCATCACGTTACCGCGGCCCTAAAAGCGCATTATTTGTTCCAGCGCGATGTGCATTACATTGTGCATGACGATGAAATCGTGATCGTCGATGAACATACCGGACGTACCATGCCAGGACGCCGCTGGTCTGAGGGTCTGCATCAGGCCGTTGAAGCCAAAGAAGGCGTCAAGATCAACAATGAAAACCAGACGCTGGCAACGACCACCTTTCAGAATTATTTCCGGCTGTACCGCAAACTGGCGGGTATGACGGGTACTGCAGATACGGAAGCCACTGAATTTGCCCAGATTTACAATCTGGATGTGGTCGTCATTCCCACTCATAAACCGATGATTCGCAAAGATCAGAACGATGTGATTTTCCTGACACGTGCCGGAAAATATATGGCGATCATTGAAGAGATCAAGGCGATTCAGGAAAAAGGCGCGCCCGTGCTGGTGGGTACTGCCACCATTGAAGCCAGCGAGCTGTTGTCTAGTCAGCTGAAACTGGCCGGTATTGCCCATGAAGTGCTGAACGCCAAACACCATGAGCGGGAAGCCGAAATCATTGCTCAGGCGGGCCGACCAAGGGCCGTGACCATTGCCACCAACATGGCAGGCCGGGGAACCGATATTTTGCTCGGTGGCAACTGGAAAGCCCAGCTGGCCCAATTAGAAGGAGCCACTGAAGCCGATGCTGCTCGTCTGCAGCAGGAATGGGAACGCAATCACGAGGCAGTTCTGGCTGCGGGTGGCTTACACATTATTGGCTCAGAACGCCATGAATCCCGCCGTATCGACAACCAGCTGCGTGGCCGTGCAGGCCGTCAGGGTGATCCTGGTAACTCGCGCTTTTACCTGTCGCTGGAAGACGATCTCATGCGGATTTTCGCTGGCGACCGCGTTGTCAACATGATGCGCGCCATGGGCCTGAAAGAAAACGAAGCGATTGAACATAAAATGGTCAGCCGCTCGATTGAAGGTGCCCAGCGCAAAGTCGAAGCCCGCAACTTTGATATTCGCAAAAATTTGCTCAAATACGATGACGTGGCCAACGAACAGCGCAAAGTCATTTATGGGCAGCGCGATGAGATTCTCGAAGACCATTCCATCCATGAAGGCATCCTGAACATGCACGATGACGTGTTCAATGGCCTCACGGATACCTTTGTGCCTCCCGGCAGTATTGATGACCAGTGGGATATTGACGGCCTCACTCGTGCACTGGAAGCAGAATTTTCGCTGAATGCTCCACTGGCACAGTGGCTGGCAGAAGATCGCCGCATGGACGAAGAGGGCCTGCGTCAAAAAATCATTGCCACCGCCAAAGCCCATTATGAACAGCGTTATGCGCAAATGGGTCCGGACAACGCCCCTTTGCTGGAACGGCATTTCATGCTGCAATCGCTGGATAAGCACTGGAAAGAGCATCTGGCGAATATGGATCACTTGCGTCAGGGCATCCATTTGCGCGGTTACGCCCAGAAAAATCCAGAACAGGAATACAAGCGCGAAGCCTTTATTTTATTCCGGAATATGCTGGGGCTGATCAAGTCGGAAGTGGTGCAGGATTTGGCCCGCATTCATCTGCCGACACCGGAAGAACTGGCTGAAATGGAAGCCAGACAGCAGCGTGAAGCCGAAAGCATGCACTTGTCCTTCCAGCATAATGAAGTGGATGGCCTCACGGGTGAAGTACATCAAGATCCCGAACTGGCTAATCTTAATGCCGCTGGATTCACCCTCAGTGGGCAGGGCAGTTCGACGCAGGGCAATCCCTATGCAGGTCTGAATATCAGCCGCAACGCAGCATGTCCCTGTGGCTCGGGCAAAAAATACAAACAATGCCACGGTCAGCTTGCCTGATCGTTCGACCTTCAAAACTTGCTACTACTGGCACCCGATCGCATAGCCGCCACTCTGCGGGCTACGCGTCCTGCAGGCTATGCTTTAAGTGCCAAACCTCCTACAATAGCCGCCTTGTTTTCAGTCCGGGTGCGGCATGTCTACCACTACTTCCACTCCTAAAGTTGGCTTTGTCTCCCTCGGTTGCCCAAAAGCGTTGGTGGATTCCGAGCGCATCCTGACTCAATTGCGTACTGAAGGCTATGCCGTTGCCGCAGATTACGAAGGCGCGGATCTGGTGGTGGTGAATACCTGTGGCTTTATTGAGTCCGCAGTTCAGGAATCACTGGACGCGATTGGCGAGGCGCTGGCAGAAAATGGCCGGGTCATCGTGACCGGCTGTCTGGGCAAAGACGAAGAAAAAATCCGCAGCATGCACCCCAGCGTGCTCAAAGTTACCGGCCCGCAAGCGTATCAGGATGTGATGAGCGCCGTACATGAGTACGTTCCGCCACCGCCTGCCCATAATCCCTACATTGATCTTGTACCCGCTCAGGGCATTCGCCTGACGCCAAAGCATTATGCTTATCTCAAAATTTCCGAAGGCTGCAATCATCGCTGTACCTTTTGCATTATCCCGCATTTGCGGGGTGATCTGGTCTCACGTCCGATTGGCAGCGTCATGGACGAAGCGCAGGCACTGGTCAAGGCAGGCGTCAAAGAGCTGCTGGTGATTTCGCAGGACACCTCGGCCTATGGGGTGGATCTCAAATACAAACTCGATTTCTGGAATGGACAACCACTAAAGTCCCGTTTTCAGGAACTCTGTGATGCTCTCGGACAACTTGGGGTTTGGGTGCGCCTGCATTATGTCTATCCCTATCCCCATGTGGATGCGGCGATAGACCTGATGGCTGCGGGCAAAATTCTTCCGTATCTGGATATTCCTTTTCAGCATGCCAGCCCGCGCATACTGCAATTAATGAAACGGCCAGCACACAGCGAAAATACCCTGGAACGCATCCGTCAATGGCGCGAAAAATGCCCAGACCTGACCTTGCGCTCGACGTTTGTGGTCGGTTTCCCCGGTGAAACGGAGGAAGACTTTCAGTATTTGCTGGACTGGCTACAGGAAGCCCAGCTCGATCGCGTCGGCTGCTTTACCTATTCTCCGATCGAAGGTGCACCAGCCAATGACTTGCCTGACCCCGTACCAGAAGACATCAAACAAGCGCGTTATGAACGCTTTATGCAGGTACAGCAGGCCATTTCGACCGAACGACTGAAGCAAAAAATTGGCCGGGAAATGCAGGTGCTGGTAGACGAACTGGATGACAATTACCCGGTTGCCATTGCGCGTTCGGCTGCGGATGCTCCTGAGATTGATGGCCATGTGTACGTGGAAGACATTGACAAATCAGCGATTAGCCCTGGCCAATTACTGCGCGTTCGCATCACGGATGCTGATGAATACGATCTGTATGCCGAATTAATCGCTGACTAAAAATTTTGCTGAACAAGTTAATTGTCAATACGCAAGGTGTCGTCGAGCCGAATACCCTCTCATGGCAATGATCAGGCACGGGAAGGCCGTCTTGCCTGTTAGTCAAGATGATCTGAATTTGATACCATGCGCCCCTGTTGCTGGTGCACGCGTATTCATAATGCTGAATCCATTTTAACCTTCACCCTCATCGCCTGCTGCCCTGGAGCCCGTCTCGTGGAAAAAAGCCCCCGTTATTCGCGTATTTTGCTCAAGCTGTCGGGTGAAGCACTGTCTGGTAGCAAGGACATGGGTATTGAGGCATCCGTACTTGATCAGATGTCCTTGTCCATTGCCCATCTGGTGGGGCTGGGTGTGCAGGTAGGTATTGTGGTCGGTGGCGGCAACCTTTACCGAGGCAGCCAATTGCAAAAAGAGGGACTGGTAGGGCGCGTCACCGGCGACCAGATGGGCATGCTGGCTACCGTGATGAATGGACTGGCCCTGCGCGATGCGCTGGAACGCCGCAACATTAAAACCCGCCTGATGTCTGCCTTGCCGATCGGTGGGGTAGTCGAAACTTACAGTAGCCGCGATGCCATTCGTTATTTAAAACAGGGCGATGTGTGCGTGTTTGTTGCTGGTACGGGTAATCCGTTCTTTACCACCGATACCGCCGCCTGCCTGCGCGGGATTGAAATCGAAGCAAAGTTGATTCTCAAGGCTACCAAAGTGGATGGCGTTTATGACAAGGATCCGAGCAAATACGCGGATGCCGTGCGGTACGACACCCTGAGTTTTGATCAGGTACTTGATGAAAAGCTGGGCGTGATGGATCTGACGGCCATCTGCCTGTGCCGTGATCATGCAGTGCCATTGCAGGTATTCGACATGAATAAACCCGGTGCCTTGCTCGCGGTAGTCATGGGCCAGCCTGAAGGCACTCATGTGTCCGCATCCGGCACCGCCGTAACAGGCTGAATAGCGATCGGCTAAACCGGTTCTGACTAAGCAGTTGATAGTTAATTGATTATTGGTTTAACAGTTATTGGTTTAACAGTTATTCGATAAACAGCTACTGGCTAATAGTTGTTAATGATTTTTAACAGTTTTTAGGAGGATTGCAGTATGGATTCCTCCACCACGCGAACACGACAGCCCCCGAATGCGCCGGTCTGTCTTGAAAACAGGAACTTCTCATGCTGAACGATCTGCGTAAAGACGGCGAAAGCCGCATGCAAAAATCCATCGATTCCCTCCAGACGGCCTTTGCCAAAGTCCGTACAGGCCGTGCACACCCCTCGATGCTGAATGGCGTCATGGTGTCCTATTATGGGTCGGAAGTCCCGCTGAATCAGGTAGCAAACGTCAATGTGGACGATGCGCGAACCTTGCTGGTACAGCCTTTTGAGCGCTCCATGGTCAGTGCTGTGGACAAGGCTATTCGCGAAAGTGACCTGGGACTTAACCCTATCACCTCCGATGCCATTCGCGTTCCCTTGCCCGCATTGACTGAAGAAACACGCAAAAATATGCAAAAACTGGCACGAACGGAAGCGGAAAACGCCCGCGTCGCTATTCGAAATATCCGTCGAGACGTGATGGGTGACATCAAGGATTTGCTGAAGGAAAAAGAAATTTCTGAAGACGACGAACGCCGTGGCACTGATGACATTCAAAAACTGACCGATAAATACGTCGCCGAAGTCGATAAATTATTGGCGGCCAAAGAAGCTGAATTACTTCAGGTTTAATTTGCCCCTGTTCCAATCTGCAAGGTCTTGCCATGAGTTCAACCGTTCCAGCCAGTTTCCCACGCCATATCGCCATTATTATGGATGGAAATAATCGTTATGGCCGCCGTGAAGGGTTGGGGCTTGGGCAGGGTCACGTTGCGGGCCGTGATAATCTGGACGTGCTGATCGAACATTTACATGACCGCAAATTGGAAGTGTTGACGATTTTTGCATTTTCGAGTGAAAACTGGCAGCGGCCGCCTGAAGAGGTGCATCTACTGATGACCGTTTTACTGGCTGCCACCATCGATCAGCAATTGCCGAAGTTAAAACGCAAAAAAGTTGCCTTGCGCTTCATTGGCGACCGTAGCCTCTTTAAGCCAGAAATCCGTCAGAAGATGGAACAGGCAGAGCAGGAGACCCAGACCGGGGACACCGTGATGACACTGGTGGTGGCCCTCAGTTATGGCGGAATGTGGGACATGGCGAATGCCGCCCGCGAAATGGCCCTGAAGGTTCAGGCAGGGACACTTGATCCTGCGAGCATTAATGAACACACCATGGCACAGCATATCCAGATGAATGATTTGCCACCGGTTGATTTATTGATTCGCACGGGTGGGGATTTCCGCATTTCCAATTTCCTGTTATGGCAGGCCGCCTATGCGGAGCTGTATTTCACCCCAACATTATGGCCCGAGTTCTCGGCGGCAGAAATGGACAAGGCAATCGAAGAATTTGGTTCGCGCCAGCGTCGTTTTGGGCGTACCAGCGAACAGGTAGAAGCCGACAGTCTCGGTTAAGCTTGAGAGTGCACTGTGCTCAGTATCATTTTCCTGCATCACCTGACACCAATAGTCCTGAGGAAAAACCTGAGGGCAATAACAGCATAACGAGTGGAATTGGCATGTTCGAACGTATTAAAACAGCGTTGGTCTTACTGGTTGTCGTCGGACTGTGCCTGTTTGCCACCCGAAACGAATGGCCCATTACGGCTTTACTCACTGTCGCGCTCTTGGTCGGTGCCAGTGAGTGGGCGAAATTCATCCCAGCTCCCTTTCCAGCGGCGGCCACGATTGGTGTCATTGGTCTATTTGGTCTGGGCGTCTATCTGGTACCACCGCTCTGGCCAACTGTATGGCTGGTGAGCAGCGCCTTTTGGTTGGTGGCGCTGTATTGGCTTGCCCGTTTTCCCCAGCATACCGGCTGGCATCAGCCTGCGCTGGTCGTGGTAGGTGCTTTGCTATTAAGCGCAACGGTGACGGCCTGTCTATCACTCTGGAAGGTATCGGCCTGGTGGCTGCTGTATGTCTTTGGGCTGGTCTGGGCCGCCGATAGTGGCGCGTATTTTGCAGGTAGGGCATTCGGCAAGCACAAACTGGCACCCTCCATCAGTCCGGGTAAAACCCGTGAAGGGTTGGCTGGCGGGCTGAGTCTGGCAATTCTGCTCATGGTGCTGGTCGGCCTATTTCTTCGGCATTTGCAAGGCGGACAACTGGCGGTGTTTATCGGTTTGTCGATCGTGGTCGTGCTGCTGTCCGTCATGGGGGATTTGTTTGAATCCATGCTCAAACGTCAGGCAGGCATAAAGGATTCCGGTAAGGTGCTTCCCGGTCATGGCGGCGTGCTGGATCGTATCGATTCACTCTTATCCGCTGTACCCTTGTTTGCTGCCGGCTTTGTCTGGCTGGGACCTTTTTAATGTCACTGCAGGCTTCCACACACTGTGTAGCGACACATTCAGGGACTGCGCCCGATCGACAGGCAGTCTGTGTATTGGGTGCAACTGGTTCCATTGGTGAGAGCACACTGAAAGTACTGGCGCTGCATCCAGACCGCTATCGGCTACATGCCGTGAGTGGATTTAGCCGGCTAGAGCGACTAGCGGAAATTTGCCAGCAATTTCGCCCCGCACGCGTGGTAGTCCCCACTAGGAAAATAGATGAATTTCGCCGATGCCTTGCCAATAGAGGGTTGTTGGGAAATGACCAGCCCGAGCTATTGGAAGGCGATGCGGGGTTGGTCAGCATTGCTGAAGATCCTACTGTCCAGTCCGTTATGGCGGCCATTGTCGGTGCAGCCGGACTATTGCCCACGCTGGCGGCAGTACGGGCAGGCAAGCGGGTCTTGCTGGCCAATAAAGAATCCCTCGTTATGGCAGGCAGCCTGTTTATGCAGGAAGTCAGCCGATCCGGTGCGGTCTTGTTGCCGGTGGATTCAGAACACAACGCCATTTTTCAGTGTTTGCCTGAACGCTATGTTGCCCATGGCCAAGCGCGCACCCAAACGGGCCTTGAGCGTGCCAAAACGCTTGGCGTAGAGCGAATCCTTCTCACCGCATCAGGAGGCCCGTTTCGCTGTACGCGTGCGGAAGATCTACACACAGTCACGCCCGCCCAGGCCTGCAAACACCCCAACTGGTCGATGGGACAAAAGATTTCCATCGATTCTGCAACATTGATGAATAAAGGGCTGGAGCTCATCGAAGCCTGCCATTTATTTGACCTGCCTGAAAGTGCAATCACCGTTGTGGTACATCCGGAAAGCATTATTCATTCGTTAGTGCAATACAGCGATGGCTCAACACTGGCACAACTCGGTAATCCTGATATGTGCACCCCCATTGCGCATGCCCTGGCCTGGCCGGAGCGTATAGCGGCAGGCGTTTCGCCACTGGATTTATTTCAAATCGGCAGCCTGCATTTTGAAATACCGGATACGACACGCTTTCCCTGTTTGTCCCTGGCGCGGCAAGCCATGCAGCAGGGTGGCAGTGCACCAGCGCTGGCCAATGCCGCCAATGAAATTGCTGTAGCGTCCTTTCTAAAGCAGCAGATCGGTTTTATGCAGATCCCCCAGATGATTGATGCGGTGCTGCAAGCAGTAGAAATCGTCAAACCCGAATCGATTGCTCACATACTGGAGCAGGACGTACGGGCAAGAACTTTTGCACAGCACTGGTTGCAAAAACACAAAGCGCCTTAATATTGCCAGATAAGCACTGAACGTGGGTCTAACGGAATCCTTGTCCCTATGAATATATTGCTGATCCTTCTGGCGGCCATACTCATACTTGGCCCACTGGTGGCCATTCATGAATTTGGCCACTTTTGGGTAGCCCGACGCTTTGGCATCAAGGTGCTGACGTTTTCTATTGGATTTGGCCCAGTCGTCTGGAAGCACATCGGCAAGGATGGCGTTCAGTACCAGCTGGCGGCGATTCCTTTGGGTGGTTTTGTCAAGATGGCCGATGAACGGGAAGGCGAAGTGCCCCCTGCCGATCTTCCACGAGCGTTTAATCGCCAATCTCCTTGGGTGAGACTGGCCGTCGTGGCTGCTGGCCCACTGATCAATCTGGCACTGGCCGTCGTGCTGTACTGGGCATTGTTCCTGCCCCCACAACAAACCCTGAGTACCAAATTAGGACAAGTAGACAGTGGCTCCCCGGCAGCGGTAGCGGGTCTCCAGGTGGGCGACACGCTCTTGCAGGTCGATGGTAAGGCTGTGCGTGACTGGCAGGCCATAAACTATGCACTGGTCGATCACATGGGCGAAACAGGCAGTTTGCCCATCCAGTATGAACGGGGGCAGCAACGCACCACGACCCAGATCCACTTTTCCAATTTTTTAACCACCGGTAGCAAAGACCCACTGGAGCAGCTCGGTTTTTATCCCTGGCAGCCTGCGGTAGAGCCAGTTTTGGGCAAAGTCATTGTCGGCGGTGCTGCAGACCGTCAGGGCCTGAAAGCTGGTGACCGGCTGCTCAGCATTAATCAGGAAAAAATCACCAACTGGTTTGATATCGCACGGATTGTTCATGCCAATCCAGAAGTGGCGCTCAGCATCGTGGTGGAACGCAAGGGAACAGGAGCAGAGCCAGCGACCAAGCAATTGACCCTGAATGTCATGCCGCAGGCCAAGCGCGATGAATTTGGCAATCGTATTGGCATGCTTTCCATAGCCCCGATCGTCAAGCCCTTTAAAGTACCGGCTGAATACCAGCAAACCCTGCAATACGGCCCCATCGAGGCCATTCCGCTCGCGTTTAAACGCACCTGGGATTTATCGGCGATGACGGTATCGGCGTTTGGAAAAATGCTGACCGGCAAAATCAGCGTGGATAATATTTCCGGCCCAGTCACCATTGCCAAAGTTGCGGGTCATACCGCTGGCATTGGCGTTATGGCATTCTTTTCCTTTATGGCACTGATGAGTGTCAGTCTGGGCATTTTAAACCTGCTGCCGATTCCCGTGCTCGATGGTGGCCACATGCTGTATTACCTGATCGAGGGCGTGCGGGGGAAACCCGTTCCCGAAGCGTTACAGGCATGGGGTATGAAAATTGGTCTGGTCATGCTGGGCAGCCTGATGGTGCTGGCCTTATTCAATGATTTCAGCCGGTTGCTAGGTTAAACCAATCATTTCTCTAGGGGCTTAAACCCTTAGGGGAGGCTGACATTCAGAAAGCGTCCTTATTCCCGCTTTTGAATAGCAAAACAGTCATTGCCTTTTAGCGTCAGTACAGGTAGAAAGCATCTCACCTGAGAAGTGATCTGGATCAGATGCAAGGAAGGCTCTGTTTCGGCACGATAGGCTAAAGCCTTATGGCCTTTGTCTGTTTGCCCTCCAGCTTCATTTCTATTGATTTTGACAGACTCAGGTTTGCCCCGGCAGCTGCCCTGAGTCGGCACTTTGGAATTTCTGGTATGCGCTTTGTTTTACTCCCTCTTTCCGTTGCGATGGCTAGTGCAGTTTCGGGTACCTTCCTTACTTCCACCCTGAGCCACGCTGCCGAAGCCGACAGTTTTGTCGTGCGGGATGTACAAATACAGGGTCTGGTGCGTTTGTCCGCCAACAGTGTGCTGTCACAGATTCCGATTACGCCGGGCAGCAGCACCAATATCAATCAGATTTCCCAGGCAATTCGAATTCTTTCTGCCACTGGCAACTACGACGATGTTCAGGCGTCGCGCGATGACAATACCGTCATTTTCAAGGTGATTGAGCGTCCGGTCATTAGTAAAATTACGCTGGAGGGCAACAAGCAAATTCCGGATGATTTGCTGAAAAAAGGCATGAAATCCATGGGACTGTCTGAGGGCGAGGTCTTGCAACCATCCTCCGTACAGCTCATCAAGCAAGAGCTGGAGCAGCAATACATTCAGCAGGGCCGTTACGATGCCCGGGTTGAAGTCACTACGATTGCTCGCCCAAACAACCGGGTAGAACTGGCGCTTAAATTTTTTGAAGGTAACGCCGCTAAAGTTGATACCATTCGCGTGATTGGCAATACCGTCTTTAAGCAAAAAGATATCGAACAGGCATTTGTCATCAAGGAAACTTCCTGGACGTCACTGTTGACCCGCGACGATCGCTATGCCAAAGAAAAACTGGCTGCCAGTCTCGATAAACTCAAAGCCCTCTACCAGAACGCAGGCTATCTGAAATTTACCGTCAATCAATCTCAGGTCAGTTTGTCTGAGGACAAAAAACACGCTTATATCGAAGTCAATATTAGCGAAGGCGATCGCTACCAGTTTGGCAAATCCCAGTTTTTAGGAGATGCGCTCTTTAGCAACGAAGAACTGGCACCGCTTGCAGTGTATAAGGCGGGCGAAACCTATTCGCAGGCAAAAGTAACTGCGGTGGGCGAGTTGCTCAAACGCAAGTATGGCAATAGTGGCTATTATTACGCTGAAATCAATGCCGTTCCTGACGTCGATGAAGCCACCAAAACCGTCAACCTCAATTACTATATTAATCCCGGCAAACAAACCTATGTCCGGCGGATTAATTTTAGTGGTAATACCAAAACGGCGGACGAAGTGCTGCGCCGTGAAATGCGCCAAATGGAAAGTGCATTATCGTCCAATGAAAAAATTGATTTGTCCAAAGCCAGACTTGAGCGACTGGGCTACTTTAAAAATGTCAGTATTGAACCGGTTCGGGTACCTGGAAGCGCGGATCAGATTGACCTGAATGTCAAGGTCGAAGAGCAGCCATCGGGCACCTCAACGGTTGCTGTGGGCTATTCGCAGGGGGGTGGCGTTACGTTTCAGCTCGGCTTGAAACAGACCAACTTCATGGGAACCGGCAATTTTGTGTCCATGGATCTGTCCCGTTCTCAAACTCTGGATAATTACAACATCAGTGTGACAGACCCGTATTTCACCATTGACGGAGTCAGTCGCGGCTACAACGTGTACTACCGTAAAACCAAACTGGACTCGCTCAACGTCAGCCGTTATGTCACCGATTCGCTTGGCGGAGCGCTGAGCTTTGGCTATCCCGTCGATGAAAATACCGATGTCAGTGCGTCCATTAACACCGATCAGACTAAAATCACTACCGGTAGTTTTGCCTCAACCGTAGCCAAAAATTTTATGCTGGCCAATGGCGGCACGAAAATTCCCGGCAGTACCGACGGATATGAAGGGACGTTTAATACCTATGGCTTGAACCTGAGCTGGCTCTACAACACACTGAATAATTCCTATTTTGCAACGCGCGGCATGATGCACCGCTTTAGTCTGGATGTGATGATTCCAGGCAGTGATATTGAGTACCAGCGCCTCAGCTATGATGGACAAATGATCACACCACTGTTTGGCGATTATGTGCTACGCAGTTACGCCAAGCTGGGCTATGGTCATGATCTGCCGTTTTATAAAAACTATTTTGCCGGTGGTTTTGGTTCAGTACGTGGCTTCCGCAATGACTCCCTTGGCCCTCGCAGTCCAGCGGCAAGCCTCGGTGCCGCCGACCCCGATCCAGAACCTATTGGTGGAAACGTGCTGATTCAGGGCGGCTCTGAAATCGTCATGCCCTTGCCGTTCCGGGGCGACTGGACCAAACAGATACGCGCCAGCCTGTTTGCCGAAGGTGGGCAAGTTTATGACACTCAAAATAGCGGCAGTTCTAAAGTTGATCTGAGCGAGCTTCGTTACAGCGTGGGTGCTGGCATTACCTGGATCACCATGATTGGCCCCTTGTCACTCAGCTATGGCTACCCACTCAATGAGAAAACCGGTGACCGGGTTCAGCGCGTTCAGTTTGAAATTGGCCGAATGTTCTAATATTGCTTTGACCACAAGCCATCCACATACTTGCCCCACAAGCGATTCAGTCCTGTAACCATGGCTTGAAATCGGGGGTAAAAACCCGACATGCTAGGGAAGGCTATTCGTATCCACGTTATTTGTTTCGTGTGGTACCCGTCCGAAAAAAGTCATTTTTTCACCCGCACTGTGCACTGATTTACACAACCGGTTTTTACACAACCGCGTTTACACAAGGAGTTGATTATGCGTATTCATCTGGCAGCACTTGCCCTGACTACTTTTGCCCTTAGCGGAATGGCGCAGGCTGCCAATGTTGCTGTTGCGGATTCGCAGGCTGCCGTTCTGGCGTCAAACACCGCCCAGCAAACCATCACCAGCCTTCAGGCGAGCCTTAAACCACAGCGTGATCGGCTGGAGCAACTCACCAAAGATCTTAAAACCCTTGAAGATCGCTTTAAAAAAGACGGCGGGGTGATGAGTGACAAGGACAAGCTGGCCCTGCAATCCCA
>CAUJHL010000165.1 GCA_963204705.1 Pseudomonadota bacterium
AGGTTGTCCGGGCTGGAGGTGGTTGAGCGAATCGATTGTGGGCTAAAGGTATCGGTAATGGTGAGCAGCGGGAGTTCTTTCTTACTGCCCAGTGCCTTGCTGCCGTGAGCCGTTGATTGAAGTAAGGCGTCCACGCCCTGATTGGCCAGTTGATCGGCGCGTTCATTCCCTGGATGGCCTGCATGGCCTTTTACCCACTGCCATTGCAGGGTTTTCCCAGTGGTCAGTTCATCGAGTAGCTTCCATAGGTCGGCATTGATCACCGGCTGGCCATCGGATTTGCGCCAGTGTTTGCGTTTCCAGCCGTGTATCCATTCGGAAATGCCCTGTTTGACGTAATTACTGTCGGTGTACAGGGTGGCGCTCATGCCGGAAGGCAAATGCTGCAAGGCCCGGATCGCTGCCGTGAGCTCCATGCGGTTGTTTGTCGTAGGGTTTGCGCCCCCACACAGCTCCAGTACTTGGCCGGATTTGCCTTCCAGCCGCGAACCCCATCCGCCGGGGCCTGGATTGCCACGGCAGGCACCATCCACGTATATGACGACATCTGACTTTAGGGCATCCGACATTAAAGCTCTCTAATAACGATGGCTGACTCTGGATGCAGAGCATAGCAGACACACTCTCTGAATAGTCTGCAACATTCTTTCACATTTGGCAGGCAGACTTGGCGGCGGAATGGCTTGGTATCTGAGGATAGCCACGTCTACAATTCACGATTTTGTCGCAGGGGAAGACCGGGTGAGCATCAAGACTCCGAGCCGTCCATATTACGATCTGAACACTCTGGATCATTCGCAGGCGGGCCACTCCCCCGTGATGCGCCCATCGGAACCCGTGTTTACCCGCTCGCTATTAGCTTTGCTCATTTCTGGCTGTGTCAGTGCGACCCTTGTCGGCTGCAGTAGCACGCCGCCCACCATGGCGCAGCGCACGGCCAAATTGCCTAAATCAGCTGCTTCTAAATCAACCGCCTACGGAAAGGCCAATTCTTCCGCTCGTTCGGCAACGGCCAAGAACACTCCTCGCTCAGCGGCACTGGATGAAGAAAGTATTGACTCGCTGGAAGCATTGCTGGAAGCCACGGACATGGAGGCAGTCGAGGACAATCGGTTGATCGTCATGCGCTATGGCGATATGTGGAAACGCATTCGCGCCGGATTCAAGCTTAATCTGGATGTGGAAAACAGTCGGGTGGCGGCTCAGCGCAGCTGGTTTGTGACGCGGCAGGCCTACATTGACCGGCTGTCTGCGCGGGCGAGCCGTTATCTATACCATACAGTGACGGAGGCCGAACGCCGTGGCATCCCCACAGAGCTAGCGTTGTTGCCAGTGATTGAAAGTTCCTATGACCCTGCCGCAACCAGTAACGCTGCCGCTGCCGGCATGTGGCAGTTCATTCCCAGTACCGGACGCCTGTATGGCCTAAAGCAAAATGCGCTGTACGATGGTCGGCGTGATGTGGTGGCTTCCACGCGCGCGGCCTATGATTATCTCACGCATTTGTATAATAAATTCGGCTCCTGGGAGCTCGCGCTGGCTTCGTATAACGCAGGGCCGGGACGCATTCAGCAGGCGATCGATCGTAATGTCGCTGCCGGTTTGCCTACCGATTACTGGTCTTTGCGCCTGCCCACGGAAACCATGAACTATGTGCCGCGCTTTTTGGCCGTAGCGCAGATCGTGCGGGAACCGGAGCGCTTTGGTGTGAGCTTTCCGGGTATTGCCAACCGACCTCATTTCCGTGAAGTCAGCTTGCCCGGGGCTGTCGATCTAGGTGTGGTCGCACAAATTGCAGGCGTCAGCAACCGGGATCTGTACGAGTTAAATCCAGGCTTTCGTCAGGGCGTTACCGATCCCTACAGCTCAAATACCGTCCTGATTCCTAACAGTTTGCCCAACACGATCGACAATCAGATCGCCCGTATGCCCACGGTCACTAACTTAAACAGCAGTATGGGCTACGAACAGGCTGCCTCTAGCCCGCAGGGTGGGGTGGTGATCCTGAGTCAATCCAGTAATTATGTGGGTAATGCGGTGGGTAATCCGGCGGGTAATGCTGCTGCTAAACTTTCCGATGCGCAGGCTGCTGCATTGATGGGCAGTTCGCTGGGTACGCCCGTGGGGGCTCGTGCCGTCAGTCAGACCTATGTTCCTGCCGTGCCTGTGCCACCCGTGACCCGGCCAGCAGTAGTGGCTACCGCCAGTACTGCGGATCTCAGTGCGCGGTCGAATCGTCGCTTGCCCACCAATTCGGCTGGACTGGCTGCGCTGGCGAATCAGGCCGCGGTTCCTGCCAGTGTTCCTGGTGCATTTCCAAGCCCGCCTAACAACCTGATCAGTACTGGAGAGCCTCCGTTAACACCAGCGGAAAAAACAGCGATTGCCCGTTCGGTCATGCAGACACCTGCCACTTCAGCACCAATGACGACCAGTGCCACCACGGGTCCGGGCAGTTTGCCCGCCCTGACTACCGCGACTTCTGTTCGTCCGGCAATCCCACCAGCGACAACTGCGAGTGGCCCATCAGTTTCGGTAGCGTCCTCGACAACTGCCTCTCCGGTGCAAACACCCGCGCAAACAGGAGCCGTGGCAGGATTTCCATCTGCACGGAATACAGGGAATGCCGCCATGGCTGCCCTGACACCGGCGACAACCGCATTAACAACAGCGCCAGTAGCAACCACCCTCCAGGCTAATAGCGCACTTACTGGCCTGCCAGCAAGTACCGTAACGCCATCCCTAGCAACAACAACGACAGCTACAACTAAAACGACAGCCTCGATGAATGCATCAAGTGCTTCCGCACCATCCTCTCAGGCGGCCACACTTGCTGGGCAAAGTTCCGCTTTGGTCAGCACGCCGTTGCCACCGGCTGCCACGCCGCTGGATCCCTTGAATGCCAGTGAACAAGCACAGGTTATTGCGGAAATTCGTCAGGCCGCACCCGCTGGAACTGAAATTATCGATCCGCTGGATGGCAAAATCAAACTGACTGCCCTGCAAACTCAGCAATCGCTGCTGGAATCCAAAGGGCAGGAACGGGAGCTGCGCTTTGAACAGCCTTCCTACGCACTGACCAACACGCCTGCGGTGGCGGCTGTGAAGGAAATTCCCGCCAAATCCGTGACTCCCTCTGCCACGCCAGCACCGAAAGTGGCCGTGGTGACCAAACCCGTCGTGGTCATTGCCAAACCCAAAGGTGAGCGCACTGTTTACACCGTACAACCCGGTGATAGCCTCACCGGTGTGGCGGCACGCTATGGGGTGTCTGTGGCGGATCTTGCCGACTGGAACCAGATGGATCGTGGAGCCAATCTGTTTGCAGGCTCCCCGTTGTATCTGTATGGCGTCAAAAAGCCTGAACCGGCCAAAAAACCCACCAGTTATCAGGTACAGTCTGGCGATACACTTACCGGCGTAGCTGCCCAGTTTGGGTTGTCCGTGCGCGATCTGGCGGACATGAATGAACTCTCGCCGACCAGCAATCTGATCGCAGGTAACACCCTGACACTGGTGGCCAGGCCCGCGAGCAAATCCACCAGTCAGGATCGGAATCAGGACAGGAATCAGGATAGGAATACTGAAAGGGACACCGAGAAAACCCCCGATCGCAGCACTGCCCGTGCACCCAAACTGGTAAAATACACGATCAAGTCTGGAGATACGCTGGCGCGAGTTGCGGCCCGCTATCAGGTGCCCGTCTCGGATCTGGCGGACTGGAACGGCGTGCCAGCAGACATTCGGGTGCGCAGTGGTGACACGCTGAACGTCCCGGCAGAGTCGTCAGAAAAGGCGAGTCGACAGGACAAAAGCGACAAAGCCGATACGACTGATAAAGCCTCGACCGCCAAAAACCTCAGCTACACCATCCGCAGTGGTGACACACTGGCCAGGATCGCCGCGCGCTATAAACTGAAACCGGCCTATCTGGCCGAGGTCAATGGGGTGCCGGTCAGTTATAAGGTTCGCCCCGGCGACAGCCTGGAGATTCCTTCCGATGCGGCGCTGGATGAGCCAACCCGTTCAGCATTGACCAAAGCAGCCATCAAAGAAGCAGCCAGAACCGGCAAGGCGCTGGTGCTGGATGAGTCGATTCTGGATAATTTGCCTGCTTCACAATCCAAAAAGAACCGCGCCACTAAAGACACAGAGACAGTCGCACCGGCGACAGAAAACAGCTATACCATCCGTTCAGGCGATACACTGGCACGCATCGCCCAGCGCAATGGGATGACTGTCGCTGAATTAGCCCGACTGAATGGCATTCCTGCTGAAACCAAAGTGGTGCTGGGGGATACCATCAGTCTGGGTGAGCAAAAGCCTGCTGCTAAGGACTCTGCCAAAGACACTGCTAACGTAAGCGCGAAGGATAGAGCAAAAGACAGTACCAAGGATAGCAAGGCCCAGTCTGCCAAGTCCGCCAATAGTGCCCGAGACAGTCAACCAAAGGATAAGGCTGAAGGTGCCAAAAGAGAAAAAGTAGCAAAATCCGCTCAGGACAAGGACAAAGCCAATCCCAAAAAGGCTAAGGACAAACCCTGAGTATTTCCGCTAAACGATCAGGGGTGGTAGTGTCAGCCCTGATCGGTTTGAGCGGAAAGGTGAAAAAACCCCAAGGCGGGAAAACATAAGTAACCACCATGACTTACCACCTTGGATTACCATAATGATTAGGGATGAAACGGTGCAGCGCAGACAACTCATTCACACAACTGCTGATGGCCAAAGCCGTGCTGGCAGATCGGCCACTGGCAACCGCACACACAGTATGTGGAAAGCTGTAATCCTGTTTGGTCTTTTTGGCGGCATGCTCTCCCTGGCTGCCGTTCAGGCGGCTCCCGTTACCACACCGGCTATCCTGACGCTGCATGGCGACGCGCTGCACGCCAAATCCGATCATTTTCCCTATGCCAACCCCGACGCGCCGAAATACGGTACCCACAGTGTGCAGGCACAGGGTACCTTTGACAGTTTTAATGCCCTGATCAATAAAGGCACGCCAGTGGCAGGCACCCAGTATCTGTTTGATACGCTGACCGTAGCCTCACTGGACGAACCCTTTGCCCGTTATCCCTTGCTGGCGGACACCATTACCCGCGATCCCGCCGATGGCTCCTGGATCATGTATCACCTCAATCCCAAAGCCCGTTTCAGTAATGGCTTGCCGGTGCGGGCGCAGGATGTGGCATTTACCTTTAACACCTTGCTCAGCAAGGGCCATCCCGGCTTGCGCAGTTATTTTGCCGACATTGCCAGGGTGGAGGCGCTGGATAGCCAGCGGGTTAAATTCACCTTCAAAACCAAGGACAATGTCGAGCTACCGTTGACCGTGGGTGAAGTCTCGATTTTGTCCGAAGCCGACTGGAAAAATCGTCCCTTCGATGCGGTTTCCCTGACGGTTCCCATGGGTAGTGGCCCTTATCGGGTGGAAAAAGTCGATGTGGGCCGCAGTGTGACCTACCGCCGTAATCCGGACTACTGGGGCAAAGACCTGCCAGTCAATCGCGGCCAGTTTAATTTTGAGCGTATTCGTTACGTCTATTATCGCAGTAGCGAAATCGCCTTTGAGGGTTTCAAGGCGGGTCAATACACCCTCCGTGAAGAAAACAAGGCCCGCAACTGGTCTAAAAATTACGATTTCCCCGCAGTGAAACAGGGTATGGTGGTCAAGCAACTGATTCCTCATCAGAATCCAGTCACCATGCAGGCGCTGGTAATGAACCTGCGCAAACCCCAGTTTCAGGATTTACGCATCCGGCAGGCGTTGACGCTGGCATTCGATTTTGAATGGATGAATAAAGCCATTTTTAACGGTGGCTATGTGCGACTGCAGAGCTATTTTTTTAACAGTGAACTCGGAGCAACGGGCACACCTTCCACTGAAGAACTCGCTGTACTCAAGCCCTTGTTGGCCCAGCTGAGCGTGGACGAACAGCAAGCCGTCCTGTCGGAGTGGAAAGCCCCGATCAGTGATGGCAGTGGCTTTAACCGCGCGAATTTGCTGAAAGCTCGCCAATTATTGCTGAACGCAGGATGTCGCTATCAGGGCGCTCAGCTGCTACGGCCCGATGGCCAGCCCTTTCGTATGGAGCTACTGCTTAATGACGATGGGCTGCAGCGTGTAGTGCTGCCCTATGTACGCAATTTGAAAAAACTGGGCATTGATGCCACTGTGCGGCAGGTGGATATTCCGCAGTACATTGAACGCGCGCGCAATTTTGACTACGACATGATCATTGATCAGTTTCCCCAGTCGCTGTCACCCGGCAATGAACAACTGGGTTACTGGGGCAGTGCGGCGGCAAATGAGCCCGGCAGCCAGAACTCTGCGGGGATTCATCATCCCGTGATCGACGCGCTGTTAAAACAACTGATTGTGGCCCGTAGCCGGCCCGAACAGCTAACGCTGACGCACGCGCTGGATCGGGTATTGCGAGCGGGGTATTACACTGTGCCCATGTATGGCGTTGCGGGCTATCGTGTGGCCTACTGGAATCAGTACCAGCAACCAAAAGTACGACCCAAATACAATCTGGGTGTGGATTACTGGTGGATCGATCCCGCGAAAGCCGATCGTCTCCAGCAGTACCTTGGCCAGTCTACTGGCAAAACCACCCATTAGCCCTCACTACCCTCCAGTAAGGCCCAGCAAGGAAACCGCACATGCTGATGTACATCCTCAAGCGCCTGATGCTGATTGTGCCCACACTGTTGCTGATTCTGGTCGCCAATTTTGTGATCGTTCAAGCAGCTCCCGGCGGCCCGGTAGAGCAGGCCATGGAACAGGCCAAATCTGGCCCCGGCACTGGGATTTCTGGAGCCAGTCAGGGCGGTGAAACAGCGCGGGCCAGCGGTGGCGATCAGGCGCATTATCAGGGTAGCCGTGGGCTATCACCGGAAATGGTTGAACAGATCAAGGCGCAGTATGGCTTTGACAAACCTGCTCCCGAGCGTTTTTGGCTGATGCTCAAAGGCTATGCCCAGCTGGATTTTGGGACCAGTTTTTTTAAGGGAAAACCCGTCACGACCCTATTGTGGGAAAAACTGCCAGTCTCCTTGTCGCTGGGTCTGTGGAGCACTTTACTGATTTATCTGGTGTCGATTCCCCTCGGGATACAAAAAGCCGTGCGGCATCATGGCGCGATGGATCAGCTGACGACGGCGGTGCTGGCGGTTGGCTTTGCAGTGCCGACCTTTATTTTTTCCATTTTATTGTTGGTCTTGCTGGCTGGCGGCAGTTATTGGCAGTGGTTTCCGCTGCAGGGCCTGGTGTCGGAAAACTTTTCCGAACTCAGTCTGCTCGGTAAAGTCCGCGACTATTTTTGGCATCTGGCCTTGCCACTGACGGCGGTAACGATTGGTGGCTTTGCCGGACTGACGTATCTGACCAAATTTTCGTTTATGGAAGAATTAAACAAGCAATACGTCCTGACTGCGCGTGCCAAGGGTTTGACCGAGCGGCAAGTTCTCTACGGCCATGTGTTTCGCAATGCCATGCTGGTGGTGATTGCCGGATTGCCTGCCGCACTGGTGAGCATTTTTCTGACCGGAAATTTTTTGGTGGAAATCGTGTTTAACCTTGATGGACTGGGCTTGCTGGGCTTTGAGGCGGTGCAACAGCGGGATTATCCGGTGATTTTTGGCACCCTGTTTTTGTTCACGCTGGTGGGACTGATTTTGCAATTGATCAGCGATCTGATGTACCACTGGATTGATCCGCGCATTGATTTCAGCCAGCGGGGGCAGGTATGAACGATGCACAGATGCCCCATTCTCCGCAGGATGTATCCGTAAATATGGCGCCGTCTTCGCCCCTAAAAGGCCTTTCAGCTCGACGTTGGCTCAGCCCTGTCATGCAGGCGCGTCTGAGACGGTTTCGAGCCAATCGGCTCGGCTTTTGGTCGTTTTGCCTGTTTATGGTGGTGTTTGCGTTGTCACTGGGCGTGGAACTGATTGCCAATGACAAGCCCATCGCGGTTCGCTATCAGCAGCACTGGTATTTTCCAGTTTTAAAATCCTATCCCGAAACCCAGTTCGGCGGGGTGTTTGAAACCGAAGCCGATTACCGCGATCCGGCCGTTCAGGCGCTGATTCGGCAGAATGGCGCTGTGTATTGGCCGGTGATTCGTTTTGCCGACCAGACCGCCAATCTGGACCTGGCCGTCCCCGTCCCGTCGCCGCCCTCAGCACAGAACTGGCTGGGCACGGATGATCAGGGCCGCGATGTGCTGGCGCGTATCCTGTATGGCCTGCGGGTGTCGATTCTGTTTGGTCTGGGTCTGACGCTGGCGGGTTCGCTGATTGGCATCATTGTGGGTGCCCTCCAGGGCTATTACGGGGGCTGGGTGGATTTGCTGGGGCAGCGCCTGCTGGAAGTCTGGGGCGGCCTGCCACAACTGTTTATGATCATCATTCTGGTGAGTCTGTTTACCCCGAGTGTGTACTGGCTGTTTCTGATCATGCTGGTCTTTGGCTGGATGGGGCTGGTCGGCTATGTGCGTGCTGAATTTTTGCGTGCCCGCAATCTGGATTATGTCCGGGCTGCCCGCAGTCTGGGGACGCCAGACTGGGCCATCATGTTCAAGCACATTTTGCCCAATGCGCTGAGTTCGAGTCTGTCGCAATTGCCCTTTATTCTGACGGCCAATATTTCCGCGCTGACGGCACTGGACTTTCTGGGCTACGGCCTGCCACCCGGCTCACCCTCACTGGGAGAATTGATGAGTCAGGGCAAAAGCAATCTGGATGCGCCCTGGCTGGCCTTGTCGGGGTTTTTTACGTTGACGATCCTGTTGTCCCTACTGATTTTTATTGGAGAGGCGGCCCGCGATGCCTTTGACCCCCGCCGCTGAGCCGGCCCTGCCCTTGCTGGATGTGCATGAACTGAGTATTCGCAGCGGTGCGACCCGTCTGGTGGATCAACTGTCCTTTCGTCTGGAGCGCGGTGATACTCTGGGCATCGTGGGTGAAAGTGGCTCTGGGAAATCCCTGACCACGCTGGCGATACTGGGTCTGTTACCCCAGTCGCTGACGGTGACTGGACGGGTACACCTGGAGGGGGAATCGCTTTTGGGTTCCACACCGGCAAGGCTGCGGGAAATTCGCGGTAAACGCATCGGCATGATTTTTCAGGAACCGATGACTGCGCTCAATCCTTTGCATACCGTGGGTCGACAGCTCAGCGAAAATCTCCGGCTGATTGGCACCGATCCTGGCTTGATGACCCCCCGGATGATGGCACTCCTGGCCGAAGTCAACCTGCCGAATCCTGAATCCCTGCTGCAGCGCTTCCCGCATCAGCTGTCAGGAGGTCAGCGTCAGCGCGTGATGATCGCCATGGCACTGGCTCAGCAGCCAGACATTTTAATTGCCGATGAACCGACCACGGCGCTGGATGTCACCCTACAGGCGCAAATACTGGATCTCTTGATGCAATTGCAGCGCGATCGCCACATGAGCCTGATTCTCATCAGCCACGACCTCAATCTGATCCGGCATTACACGCGGAATGTCCTGGTATTGCAGCGTGGCAGACTGGTGGAGGAGGGTACAACCCGACAGGTATTTGCCTCACCACAAGCGGTGTACACCCGCAGTTTGCTGAATCAGAATTTTGGTCAAGCAGCTAAGGCAATTACGCGTCCAGACGCTCTGCCGATAGTTGATGCCCAGCAAGTCGCCGTGCGTTTTCCCCTGAAATCAGGTTTTTTCAATCGCACGACTGGTTGGTTTACCGCAGTGCAGCCGCTAAGTTTTCAGCTGGCGGCGGGCGAGTCGCTGGGAGTGGTGGGGGAAAGTGGTTCCGGCAAAACCACACTGGCGCTCGCGCTGGCGCGGCTGATCGCCTCTGAGGGAACCATTATCATCAATGGCACCACCGTGTCTGGCCTGTCAGAGCGGCAAATACTTCCCCTGCGCAGCCAGTTCCAGATAGTGTTTCAGGATCCCTTTGGCAGTTTGAATCCGCGCATGACGCTGGAGGACATTATTGGCGAGGGTGTGCTGAAACGTATTCCTGCCAAGGCCCAGCGACGGGCAGCCGTCGAAGCCGTCCTGCAAAAAGTGGAATTACCCGCCAAGTTTGCCGATCGTTACCCGCATGAGTTATCCGGTGGTCAGCGGCAGCGTGTCGCATTGGCGCGCGCCCTGATCATGTCTCCACGACTGCTGATTCTGGATGAACCGACGTCTGCACTGGATCGCACGACGCAGCACGCACTGGTGACGCTGTTGCGGCGGCTTCAGGTCGAGGAAGGCCTGTCGTATCTGTTTATCAGCCACGACCTTGCCGTCGTGCGGGCGCTGTGCCACCGCATTTTGGTGATGCATCAGGGCAGTGTGGTTGAGCTGCAAGAGACTGAAAATCTGTTCACCGCGCCGCAACAGGAGTATACACGGCGGTTAATTGAAGCGAGCCGGGTAGGGCAAGGGTGAGTGGTTTAGGTGAT
>CAUJHL010000166.1 GCA_963204705.1 Pseudomonadota bacterium
CCAACTTTAGGAATCCCTCAGCAGGCTTAGGGACTGCAGACCTGCCTGCTGAGGGTTTTATGGGTTTTCATCATCCAACCTTCAACTGACTGCGTTTCAGGATTTCTCGCTGAATCAGGTATTGCTGGGCAATCGTCAACAGATTGTTCACAATCCAGTACAGCACCAGACCTGCCGGGAAAAACAGCAGGAATACGGTAAAAATGATCGGCATCATCCGCAACACCTTGGCCTGCATGGGGTCTGCTGGCTGAGGATTCAGCAATTGCTGGGCATACATGGTCGCCCCCATGATCAAGGGCAAAATAAACCAGTGATCCATGGCCGACAAATCAGTAATCCAGCCCATCCACGGGGCATGCCGCAGTTCCACACTTTCCATCAATACCCAGTACAGTGCCAGAAAGATCGGCATCTGCATCAGCATCGGCAAACAGCCTGACAGGGGATTGACCTGTTCCCGTTTGTACAAGGCCATCATTTCCTGGGAAAACTTCATGCGATCTTCGCCATATTCCTCTTTCAGGCGCTGCATTTCCGGCCCAATCAGTTTCATCTTGGCCATGGAGCGATAACTTTTGGCAGACAAGGGAAACAGCATCATTTTCACAATCACAGTCAGGAAAATAATCGACCATCCCCAATTGCCAACGAGGCCATGAATGAATTTCAGACCAATAAACAATACCTGGGCAATCGGCCACAACCAGCCGTAATCCACCGTCTGGTTCAAGCCAGGAGCCAGTTCTTTCAGCAAGGACTGGATTTTGGGGCCGGAATACAGGGTAGCTGTCGTCTCCACTTGCTTGCCTGCGGGCACCACCAGCGGGTGGCCGGTAAAGCCAATCACGTTGTAATCACCGGCCTGCCGCGAAACCAGCGTGGCAGGATGAGCCGGGTCCGGTATCCAGGCACTGACAAAGTAATGCTGCACCATCCCCACCCAGCCATGCACGGCACGCTGATGAATGGCTTCTTTGGAAAAATCGCCCAGTTTGAGCTTGTTATACGGGTGATCGGGAGTTCCCCAGGCACCACCCAGATAGGTGGCCATGCCCATGATGCCCTGATGGCTTTTGCCAGGGTCTTCTGAATGATCCCGAACCAGTTGCGCATACATCTGGCCTGACCAGGGTTGCTGGCCATGATTGGCAATGCGGTAACGCAGCGCGATCGGATACTGGCCCGCCTTAAGCACATAGGATTTGACGATCGTAATGCCCTGTGGGGTGGTGAGCGTCAGTGGAACCGTCAGGGTCCCCTGCCCCGCTGCCAGCGTATAGTCCCGCTGCACACTCTGATAATGCGCACGGCCTGCTGCCGTATCGACACCACTAGCCCCCGCAGCACCAATCAAGCCAGATTCGGCAACGTAATGGCGTGCAGAATCCTGTTGCAGCATGACGTAAGGCTGATCAGAGGCTGTCGATTTTTGATGCTGACGCAGTTCCAGTCTGACGATATCGCCGCCCACCGGATTGATCCAGAGTGTGTAAATATCGGTAGTGACCCGAATCCAGTCCGCCGAAATTCCCGAGGGAGTTATCGCAGGCTGAACCACACCCGCAGTAGGCGTGAGCGGCGTGCTGGCAGGAACGGTATTGGCGCTCACCGCAGTGGACAACGTCGCAGAAGGAACCGTTTGGGTAGTCATCCTTGCAGGAGCCGGTGCGCCCGGAACCGTTGTCGTCGGTGCAACAGCCGCAGTAGCTTCAGTTACGGGCGAATTCTGCGCTTTCTCAGCAGTCTGTCCGTAATCCTTATTCCATGCCAATATCAGGAAATACCCGGTTATCAGCATGCCTGCAATCAGCAGGATTTTGATGGAACGCAACATACAGAGATCCTCTATGTGCTGGCCTAGCCAACACAGTCAACTGCCCAAGCCCAGGCAAAACGTACCATCCTTGCGGAGTAAAAAATTACACTAAGCGATACACCAAGCGTTCAGACCTCAGTGAATTCCCGCATGGGAACACACCTCCTGATTGGCTGACCGCGTCCCATCGCCCTAAACTGCGGAATAGGCCTGAATGCCTGATAGGGATCATGATGGAAAACGTCACTGGCTAAGGGCGGTACTGGATCATAGCCACTACCACCCCAGGGATGACAACGGCAAACCCGGCGAACAGTCAATACCGTACCACTCCAAACGCCATGGCTCGATAATGCCTCCACGGCATACTGTGAGCAGCTCGGATAAAAACGACACCTAGGCCCCAGCAGTGGACTGATCAACAGTTGATAGCCTCGCACCAGCGCTATTAACAGATGCTTCAACACCTCCGCAAAGCGGGAGTACTTTAGCCTTCTTTTGAACTCTGTTTGTCGTCCTGTCGCTCTGGGACGCTTGCCCACCGTCATGCCAGTCACTTTGCAGGCTCACTGGCTGTAGGTTCACTCACTGGAATGCCACTGGCAAGGCGCTTGCCCAGTCGTCGTTCCAATTGCTTCCAACACCAGTGAAGCTGATCGCTGAGCTGCTGATTGGGCAATAACACTGCATCGGCTTTGGCCAGTACCACCAGATCACACGAAGGCAAACGCGTTGTCTGGCCTCTAAAGCTTTCACGCACCAGACGTTTAAATCGATTGCGTTCGTGCGCTCGCCGCACCTTCTTTTTGGCTACCACCAATCCAAGGCGGGGTGACGGCTGGGTTGAGGGTAACACCAGCATCAGGAATCCTGGCTGATGCAGCTTGAAAGCTGCCCGCTCAAACACCGCCGTAAACTCTGCGGCGTTAAGTAAACGCACATCACGGCCAAAACCACAGGACATGAGGATTCCCTCACTTGCCAAAGCACAGACCCAGTAAGATCACACATCACTGGTCAATTTTGGGAAGTGACCAGTGACAGCATAAAGAATAACGTCATGCCTGATTTTTTTTTTGCTGCAAAGCCCTTAAGCCCAGCCCATTCAGGCAGACACGTTTTCATTACTGAAAATCCCAATACTTCTCTAGACATTCACAGCAAAAAAGCCCGGACTTCAGATAAGCCAGGCTTTCAAGACACGGATCACAACTGGCATAGCTCCATGCCAGCAGCGCTTTAGACAGTCAGGTGATGACGTCCTTTTGCACGGCGGCGAGCCAGTACCTGCCGACCATTCTTGGTGGCCATGCGGGCACGAAAACCGTGTACACGTTTGCGCTTGAGTTCACTCGGTTGAAATGTACGTTTCATGATTGTCAACCTGAATCGATGGGGTTGAGGAAAAGGAACGCGATTCTATGGCCTCTCACCAGACTTGTCAAAGCATTCCTGCGTTTTTTCTTGTTCAGGTTGCTTTGGCTAATGGTCTGACCCTTTTCAGTGGATTCACGGCTTTTCACAGTGAAACCAACTGCTTGTTCCTGTAATTCCAAATTTTATCCACAAAGGTAACTGTCACTTATGCACAAGAAACGCTGCAGCTTTTAATAAATATATAAAGTTAAAATTATTGTTATTAGGCGTCAAAATATCTGTGTATAACATTAAATTTTGTATTAATATCAATGTATTATCCTGTTATTAAATTTAAGGTGGTTCTGTGGATGTAATGTGGATAACTGTTGGCGTCAGATTATTTCCCTAGGAAGCCCTGATCTTATCCACATGCGTTATCCACAACATGTCAAGAAAAATATTTTTGAAATTTTAGCCCGAAATTGGGAACTGCTCCCTGTTCAAAAGGCCGAATTCACGTTAACTTTTGCTCCCTGATCGCGTTCTGCATCACTGGTTGAGCCTGAGATAGGCTTGGATAGGCGAAATTTTGGTCATTATGTGTCGTACAGCACTTGCAAAAAATGTGGCCGCATGGTCTGGCTTAAGGGCATCGTTAACTTATCACAAAGATGCTCATAAGAAGCTAACCAAATATGTCTAGCAACACTGGCAAGAATAGAGAGTTTGCCAGTGAAGCAGGTTAGCGTAATCAAGTATACCAGGCGTTGTCTTATGGGCATGCAGGATGGTCGATACCCCTATTTGTATTGATCCTATTGGTATTTATTAAGTTATTTTTTAAAACAAAATTGAGAATGGTTGGATTTTTACAAAGGCTAATTAAGTTAGCACTATCAATAACCAATTCATGAAATCATTGGCAATGATTTGCTTCTGTGTTGTCAGGGTTTGGGAGGGAGTAATACCGGAATTCCGGTTAGTAAGTATTTGGCGAGTTAAGGCATGAAGGGGTCCACCATGCAAAGTCAGGAATCATCTGTGTATTCAATGCCAGCGGTCTGGAAAGAATGCCGTGAAATTCTGCGTGCAGAGATCAAGGATAGCCTGTACACCATGTGGATCAAGCCATTGCATGTCGAAGAAAAAAATGGCGTGCTCTATTTGAATGCCCCGAATGATTACAGCCGCAAGCATTTGCAGGACGAATTTCTTCCCAGGATTGAAGCACTGATTGCCCAGCAATTGCAGGGAAAACCGCTTAGCGTCGTATTGCAGGTGGATACTGGGCAACGATTGCAGCCTAGCCGGGTATTAAAAACGGTTGAATCTCCTTCCCTTAGTACAGAAAGAATCACTGCGGATAAGCAACGCAGTAACCTGGTTCCACATTTTACCTTTAAAAATTTTGTGGATGGCCCGTCGAACTCCATGGCTTCAGCATCGTGCCGCCGCATGGTATTTGATATGGGGAATCCTCAGCACAATCCCCTGTTTTTGTATGGAGCCACGGGCCTGGGTAAGTCCCATCTCATGCATGCGGTCGGTCACGCCTTACTGGATACCAACGCGTCTGCCCGGGTGATGTATATCAGTTCAGAAGATTTTTTGACCAAAATGGTACAGGCGTTACGGCAAAATGAAGCGGATGCCTTCAAGAAAAAATTCCAGACTCTGGATCTGCTGTTGGTCGACGATATTCACCTGCTTTCAGGCAAGGTCAAAACGACTAATGAATTTATGAATATCGTCAATGGCTTAATGGATGAATCCAAGCAAATTATATTGTCCTCTGATCGCCATCCCAAAGAAATCAAGGATCTGGATCCGCGCTTAGTGTCGCGATTCACTGGCGGCCTTATGGTGGGAATCGAGCCTCCGGATTTACAAACCCGGGTGGATATTTTGCTGAAAAAAGCAGAAGCGAGCCAGATGATGCTGCCGCATTCCTGCGCGAACTTCATTGCCCAGCATGTATTGGCGAATGTTCGTGAACTTGAAGGCGCCCTCAAGCAGGTTATTGCCCTGGCCTTGTTTCGTCACATCAAGGAAATTACCCTTGATTTGGTTCGTGAAGCCCTGAAAGATATTATTATTTTGCGTGCCAAAGTGATTAGCATTGATAATATTCAGCGTGTGGTGGCGGATTATTATCGAATCACCATCAAGGAAATTTTAGGCCCAAAACGCACCCGCCATATCGCTCGTCCCCGTCAATTGGCCATGGCGCTTGCTCGTGAGCTGACCAGCGACAGCTTTCCACAAATTGGTATTGCCTTTGGCGATCGTGATCATACAACGGTCATGCATGCCTGTGAAAAAATTCAGGAATTGCGCAGGGAAGATCCTGCTTTGGCAAGAGATTATCACTATCTGATCAGCCTGCTACAATCCTGATTTCTCGTATTCTTTTTATGAGTGCTTATTGGTTAAATCCTAAGCACTAAGCCATCGTTTGCACTGACTTTACAGGAACTGTTTATGAAATTCAGTATCAGCCGTGACCACTTATTACGGGCGCTGACCCTGGTATCAGGAGCTGTGGAGCGCCGACATACGGTTCCCGTATTGTCCAATGTAAAACTGGAGCTGGACTCACGACAGTTAGTACTAACCGCCAGTGATCTGGAAGTGGAGCTACAGGTGAGTTTGCCCATGACTGCGGCAGCTGTGCAGGAAGCGGGTGAAACCACGGTTTCTTCCCGAAAATTAATGGATATTTGCAAATCCCTGCCAAATGCTTCCCTGATTCAATTAGAAACCATTGCCGAGCAGCGTTGCCGGGTGTGTTCTGGCCGTGTTGATTTTGAACTGGGGACCTTGCCAGCGACCGATTTTCCAGCGCTGGGAGCGCCAACGGGGGTGGCCGAACTGAGAGTGAGCCCTAAATCCTTGAGAACAGTACTGGATCAGACCGCTTTTGCCATGGCGGTTCAGGATGTGCGGTTTTATCTGACCGGTTTATTGCTGGAAGCCTCTGAAGGAAAATTACGGGGAGTGGCGACTGATGGTCACCGTTTGGCGCTGGTTGATGAAGCAGGGACGCTAAGTGGCAGTCAGGAGCTACAAGCCATCGTTCCGCGTAAAGCCGTGATGGAATTACAGCGTTTGCTCAGTGCAGAGGATGAAACCAATTTGACCCTGTCTTTGGGCCGTGAACTCATGCAGGTGGAACTGGCCTTGCCCTTACAACCCAAAGACAAGCAGGAAGGGGAGGGCACGCTAATCGGGTTGCGCTTTACCTCAAAATTGATCGACGGCAAATACCCCGATTACAAGCGTGTGCTGCCACGGCAGGGGAAACACATTATTCAGGTACCTGTTGAGGATTTTCGTCAGTCTTTACAACGCGTTGCAATCATGAGTAATGAAAAGCTGAGGGGTGTGTTCCTTGAGTTCAAACCGGGTACGCTGGTGTTGCGTGCCAATAACCCGGAGCAGGATCGTGCTAGCGAAGACATGGCGATCGACTATCAGGGTGAAATCCTTGAAATGTCGTTTAATGCCCAATACTTGCTGGATGTTTGCCAGGTATTGCCGGGCGATACCCTGCAATTTTCCATTTCAGAAGCAAACAGTTCGGCACTGTTACAGGTTCCGGAGTCGGATCAGGCGCTGTTTGTTGTCATGCCCATGCGGGTCTAAACGTGCTGGAACGGCTGAGCATTCAGCATTTTCGTAATCTTCACCTGCTGGAGTTGGAGTCTCTGGGTGCGATCACCCTGATTACCGGCATGAATGGCAGTGGCAAAACGAGTGTGCTGGAAGCGATTCATTTACTGGCTGTGGGCCGTTCCTTTCGCTCTCGCCATATCCGTCATTTTGTTGAACAGGGGGAGCGCTATTGCCAGATTGTGGCGCATGCGAATGAGCATGTGCTCGGAGTTCGTAAACAACAAGATGGCGAAACGCAACTACGGCTGGATGGACAAACACAGGCCAGCCATGCGGCTTTTGCCCAGTTATTACCCGTACAATTAATTGATCCAGAAAGTTTTAGCCTGATAGATGGTGGTAGTGAAGGCCGCCGTCAGTTGATGGATTGGCTATTGTTCCACGTGGAACCTTTATTTTTTCGACAATGGCAGCACTATCAACGCGCGCTGAAACAACGCAATACCGCCCTAAAGCAGGCTGCCAGCGATACCGAGCTGAGCAGCTGGGAATGGCAGCTGGCAGAACTGGGCGAAGCGCTACACGATTGGCGATTGAAGCTGATGCCTCAGTGGAAAGAGGAATTTCACCAGGTGTTGGCTGAACTGCTGCCAGAGTGTCCGATCACGATGCACTATCATCCCGGTTTTGATGTGACCCAGCCATTGATTGAAACGCTCGTGGCTGACCGTGTACGGGACCGTGACTATGGCTATACACGGCATGGTGCCCATCGCGCAGATATTCGTTTCAAATGGGGCAGTGAATCTGCTGAAAGCAGGCTGTCCCGTGGGCAAAAAAAAATGCTGCTGATGGCGCTCAAATTGTCACAAACCCGTCTGTTACATGGGAGTGGCAAGCGGAGTGTGGTACTATTGGACGATATTGGTGCCGAGCTGGATGCTCATGCGCTACTGCGTTTGATGGAGTCTTTGCTGCAGCTTCGCAGCCAGTTATTTATTACGACGCTGGACGATAACTTTCTGAAAGAGTGTAGTCTCTGGTCCCAGCATGCATCGACCCGAGTGGCCCTGTCGCAGGGTCGATTGGTCATGCCTGTATAGGGCTGGATGCGGTGTTGGCTCAGTTTGACTACCTGATTTTTATAACACGAATCTCCATGGCAACCGGGAAGGTGGCCTGAGAACGTGTAATTGCCGCGGGCTATTTTCAGCCGCGGGGATGACCCATTCAAGGAGCCTGTATGAGCCAGATGCCTGACGAAACCCCATCAACGCCAACCTATGATTCTTCGAGCATCAAGGTGCTGAAGGGCCTGGATGCCGTTCGTAAGCGCCCCGGGATGTATATTGGGGATACCGATGATGGCTCAGGTCTGCATCATATGGTGTTTGAGGTGGTTGATAATGCAATTGATGAAGCGCTGGCAGGTCATTGCGATCAGGTTACCGTGACGATTCACGCCGATGAATCCGTCAGTGTCAGTGACAATGGGCGGGGAATTCCAGTCGATATTCATGAAGAAGAAGGGGTTTCAGCGGCAGAGGTCATCATGACC
Source organism: Pseudomonadota bacterium (assembly GCA_963204705.1). Classification (GTDB taxonomy): domain Bacteria; phylum Pseudomonadota; class Gammaproteobacteria; order Pseudomonadales; family Moraxellaceae; genus CAUJHL01. The sequence continues at coordinate 8,352 of CAUJHL010000166.1, forward strand.
ATCCTGCACGCCGGCGGCAAATTTGATGATAACAGCTATAAAGTTTCGGGCGGACTGCATGGGGTAGGGGTGTCGGTCGTTAATGCCCTGTCGAGCAAATTGCATCTGGAAATTCGTCGTCATGGCGCACTGCATGAACAATTTTATACCCATGGTGTGCCGGATCATCCCTTGAAAGTGGTCGGGCAAACGGAAGGAACCGGCACCCGTATCCGTTTTTGGCCCAGCGCCGAAACCTTTAGCCAGACGGTTTTTTCGCTCGATATTCTGGCCCGGCGGCTGAGGGAGTTGTCTTTTTTGAATGCTGGGGTACATATCGTACTGCGGGATGAGCGAGTCAATACTGAGCACAGCTTTAATTACGAAGGTGGCCTGTCGGAGTTCGTTAAGTACATTAATGTCGGCAAACATCCCCTGAATGAGATTTTTCATTTTACGGTGCAAGGCGAGCAAGGCATTGGCGTAGAAGTTGCCCTGCAATGGAATGACAGTTATCAGGAAAATGTGTATTGCTTTACGAATAACATTCCTCAAAAGGATGGTGGTACGCATTTGGCTGGGTTTCGGGCGGCGTTGACGCGTGGCTTGAACAGCTATATGGAAAAGGAAAATTTACTTAAAAAAGAAAAGGTTGGGATTACTGGAGACGATGCCCGAGAAGGATTGACCGCCATCATTTCAGTCAAAGTTCCGGATCCCAAATTTTCTAGCCAGACCAAGGAAAAACTGGTTTCCAGTGAAGTTAAGCCGGTGGTGGAATCTGCCATGAGCAGTAAATTTTCCGATTATTTGATGGAAAAACCCCAGGCTGCCAAAGCAATCGCTGGAAAAATCATTGATGCCGCCCGAGCACGGGATGCGGCACGCAAAGCCCGTGAAATGACCCGTCGCAAGAGTGCACTAGATATTGCCGGTTTGCCCGGCAAGCTGGCGGATTGTCAGGAAAAAGACCCTGCCTTGTCCGAGCTGTACCTGGTCGAGGGCGATTCGGCAGGCGGCAGTGCCAAGCAAGGGCGCAACCGCAGGATGCAGGCGATTTTGCCATTGAAGGGCAAAATTCTGAATGTTGAGCGAGCGCGGTTTGACAAAATGATTTCCAGTGCCGAAGTCGGTACCTTGATTACTGCACTGGGATGTGGCATTGGCAAGGAAGAATACAACCCCGAGAAATTGCGCTATCACAAAATCATTTTGATGACCGATGCCGACGTGGATGGCTCGCATATCCGGACGCTGCTGCTGACCTTTTTCTTTCGCCAGATGCCAGAGCTGGTGGAACGGGGGTACATTTATATTGCCCAGCCGCCGCTCTATAAAATTAAAAAGGGCAAGCAGGAACAGTATCTTAAAGATAACGAAGCGCTCGAGCAGTATTTGATTTCGAGCGCGCTGGATGATGTGGCCCTGCATGTTTCTCCTGAGGCTCCTGCGGTACAGGGTGCTGCACTGGCCAGTCTCATTTCGGTGTATCAGTCCTCCCAGAAGATCATGAACCGCCTGTCGCAGCGCTATCCGGTGAGTCTGTTACGCGCGTTGAGCCATATTCCTGTGTTCCACGTGGAACCCAAAATGACTCGTCAGGCACTTGAGGAATGGGCTGTAAAGCTACGTGAACGCGTACTGATAGAGCAGCCAGGTTTGAAGCCGGAAGTGAGTATCGAAACGCTGGGCGAGGCAGAACATGAAACACACTGGCCTCGCCTGACCATCTACGTGCATAACCTGCCGCAGCATTATTTGCTGGACTCTGCATTTTTCCGCTCTGGGGAATACCAGCGGCTGATGAGCACGACAGCACAATGGAATACGCTCATTGAACCCGGCGCTTACCTTAAACGGGGTGACAAGCAACAGCCTGTGGTCACGTTCCAGCAGTTTTGGGATCTGCTGATGCAGGATTCGCGGCGCGGGGTAACCGTTCAGCGCTATAAGGGTCTGGGTGAAATGAATGCCGAACAGCTCTGGGAAACGACCATGGATCCGGAAAATCGGCGCATGCTCCAGGTCACCATCGCTGATGCCATTCATGCCGATCATATGTTTTCCTGCCTGATGGGCGATGATGTGGAGCCGCGTCGCGCCTTTATTGAAGAAAACGCGCTGAGCGTGACCAATCTGGATATTTAATTGTCCTTGCGATCCATTCGTATTACCCGATCTTTCACGCGGAACATCGGGTTTTACAGAGAGGATTTTTTAACCATGCGCTGCTTCGCGCTCTAGTGCACTTTGCACCCATTGATTGAGGCTCATGCCGGCGACTGTTGCGGCAGTGGTAATGCGCTCATGCAAAGAAGCTTGAACCCGCGTGATAAATTTGCCAGAAAAATGCTTGTATGGTTCTAAACCTTGTTCTTGGCAAACGTCTAACGCCGCATTCAGCGGCTTGTCCGCTGCAATGCTTTGTTAACTTATCTTGGTATAATGTTTATCGAACTCCTTCTGGATGTTCGGATTATAAAATGTCTTTTTTCCGCCATTTGGGTTTCTAGGATTAAGAAGCCGTTCATAAGCAAACTTTTTATCCTCTTCCAGTTTCTTCCTTACCCTATGATACTTAGCATTCATTTTGAAATCGGAATAGCGCTTCGACAACCGCGTACTGAGGATATCGTAATCCCAAGGGTACTTATCAGCAAAGTCTTCTTCTGAAAGATAAACTTGTGTAGCATTTGGATCGTTGGTGATCTGAACTGGAAGACCTGATGTACTTTTTACCTTTTGAAATTTAACATCAATTCTTAGTGTCAAGTTATAGTCACCAACATCCTCAATGCCATCATAATCTTCTTCTGATTTCTTGATGTAATCCAAAACTTTCCTTTCGCTGGAGTTAAGAGCGACACCAGGGGCCTCATTAAAACTCCTAAAGAATGACAATGGCATCAGGTAAAAGTTGTACCCTGATAGAACATCGCCAAACCAAGAAGATACTAAATGAAGGTAGTTTTGAAGAGATGCGCTCCCTAACTCCTGAATTTTCAGTGACAACTGCAAGTCATCATTTACAAAAAGGATTGAAT
>CAUJHL010000167.1 GCA_963204705.1 Pseudomonadota bacterium
AGTGACCGTATTCAGCGCTTGTGGACGATGGCGCGTGCAGGCCGAGTGATGGATACGAGCGCAGCGGCAACGGCGCTGGGTATTCCCTTGCCACCCGAGTCACTGTATTCCCTCAGCAATTCACCGCAAAACTGGCTGGCGACTGCACCGCTGCTCAATGCCACGCTTGCCGCAGTTCCGCCGGAAGTCCAGCAGGCCAATGAAGCGGCGTATTTGTTTGCTTTGGCCAGGCTGGCGGACAGCAGCACTGACATGGCATTGGCTCAATTGGAAAAAGACGCCAATCGCCTGCCCGATGCGGTGCGTCAATACAGCTATCGCATTTTAGCGATGAGCACGCTGGATGACATCGTGCGCAGTGGTTTTGATCCGCGGGCGCTGGAGTGGTTTGGCAAAAGCGCCGGGCTGGCTTTTTCCAATGAAGAAGCCGAAGCCTATGCGCGGATGGCGATCCGGTTTAGTGACTGGGAGCAATTATTAAAAGCGCTGGACGCCATGTCGATCACCAAACAGCAGGAACGTATCTGGCAATACTGGTTTGCCCGTGCCTCGCAGCAACGACAGTCAGATCCCAATGCCCAGCGGGTCGCTATGTCGTTTTACCGGCAACTGGCTGCCCAGGATGATTATTATGGCTTGTTGGCGCGGGATCAGCTCTCGATTGAAACCCGCCAGCTGGCTCCTGCCTATCAGCCAACGAGTGCGGATTTTGCCCGTCTGGATGCCAACCCCCATTTTGGCCGTGCCTTTGCCCTAAAAAATATGAACAGCGATGCCAGTTTTTATAACCGCGAATGGAACTGGGCAGTTCGACAAGCCAAACTGGCAAAAGACGATGGCTTGATTCTGGCTGCCGCGATGCGTGCAAATCAGCAAAACTGGCTGGATCGATCCATTTATGCCACAGAGCGTACCGAGCGTTTGTTCAATGATCAACTGCGCTATCCAACCCCATTTAAGGAAATGGTGGTAAGCAATAGTAATCGGGTCGGACTCGATGCGGCATGGGTGTACGGCCTGATGCGTCAGGAAAGCCGCTTTGTCATGAATGCCCGCTCAAACGTCGGTGCTGGAGGTCTGATGCAAATCATGCCGGATACTGCTCGCTGGGTGGCAAGGCGTCTGGGAGAATCATTCAGTGTTTCCCAATTGTCGGACATGTCAACCAATATTCGCTATGGCACGTTTTATTTGAGCCATATACAGGGGCAATTGATGAACCAGCCTGTGCTGGCAACCGCTGGCTATAATGCTGGCCCCACGCGTGCCCGCCGCTGGCAGCCGCTGCAAAGCGTCCTTCCAGCGGATCAATATACCGAAACCATTCCTTTTCTTGAAACCCGTGATTATGTGAAAAACGTCATGACGAATGCCGTGCACTACGGTCTGGTATTGGGAAAATCAACCGAATCACTCGCGCGCAGAATGGGAGCAATACCGACTCAGGGTGGTGCCATCGAGGGGCCCTGAGTCTTCGTTGAATTCGATTGTCTAACGTTATCCATACATTTCTCTTATGTTTGATTGCGCACATAGCCTTTATAGTTTTCCTCATCCTCTGGTTTAAACTTAAAGGTCGCGCATTGAAATCGGCTGGCTCCGCTTTGAGCATAAATCCGCATTTTTCTGCCCATAAAATGAGTGTCGTACAGGCATTTCATTTTATGTGGATGCGTGTATCTGCAGGCATGGACTGTGTCTGGTTCAGTGTATTAACTAAAGATAATCTTCATAAACCGTTAAACAGATCAAATGGATTAATCACCCTGAACGATACCTGTTTAGTAAAGCATCTGGTCAAGATACTGCTAACACTCGTAGCGTATACTGTATTGTTGGGCTTCATTTTATTTCCAGCGCTGCTTTCTGCCGCCGCTCATGCTGCCAATGTTCAGCCTGCCACTTTCACGATGGTCGTGAATATGGCTCCCGCTACGTGTACTCTCGACCCTTCACGTACCAAGCTGCGCCAGTGCCAAGAGGGTTTTTCACTGACCATTTCGCGCCTTACACCAGAGTTGGCCACCAAGATGGACCCTGTCAAATGTCAGGCACCCTCCGCCGATTTGCCCCCTTTGCAAAAACGTGTGGTTGAACGCGTCATGCCGGATGAGCAATTGCGTCAGCAGGAGTGGCAGCGAGTAGGGGGTTGCACGGGCATGACGCCGGTAATTTATTATCGAACGATTGCCAAATTTGCCGGAAAATTGCGGGTACCACCGGAGTTAAATCCCGAAAAGTCCATTGTGGTTCAGCGGGATGCGCTCAGCTCTCAATTAATCCGGCTGAACCCCGGTTTAACTGAATCTGCCATGCAGTTGCGCTGTACGTCCAGTAATCGTTTTCAACTGCCCTTACTGACTGAAATTCGGGTGTGTTATACCCCTCAAGGTGATTTCGCTGCCTGTCCCGAAAGCCCAAAATTTAATTGTCCGGCGAGTATGATCGTCTTTCAGAACCCGGACTGATTCCTTCCGTGTTATGTCTGCTATTCTCTCGTTACTCATTGTGTTCCATTCTTTGAATTTGGCCACAATGACAGTCCCTACGAGTTTGTTTACATCGACTTTCATGTCAGGAGCGCCATGATGCGTTATCGGGAATCCCCTCCGCCAGCGACAAATCCAGATGAGTTCCGTGCGGTCGTCGAAGGCCGTCGTTCGGTACGCCAGTTTGAGCCAGGCGAAGTCCCACAAGAAGTGCTCGACTATTGTCTGGATATGGCATTACTGGCCCCAAACTCTAGCAATTTGCAGCCCTGGGAATTTGTCGTGGTACGCCAGCCACCCCATTTGGCGGAGCTGGCCGAAGCCTGCCTGAATCAGAATGCCGCGAAAACAGCGCCGCTGATGATCGTTCAGTTGGCGCACACCAACAACTGGCGTCAACACGCCAACCAACTACTGGCGGAATGGCCACAGGATAAAATTCCGTCTGTGGTAAACAAATATTACAAGCAACTGGTTCCGTTGCACTTTACCACTGGGCCGCTGGACACCTTGGGGCTGGTCAAGGCCGTTAGCCAGCGTGTGGTGAGCCAGTTCCGTCCCTTGCCACGCTTTCATGAATCACAGGCAGACTTGCGGGTCTGGGCCGCCAAAAGCTGTGCGCTGGCCTGTGAAAACCTGATGCTGGCCGCACGTGCGCAGGGCTATGATAGCTGCCCGATGGAAGGATTCGATGAGGCCCGCGTCAAAAAACTGGTACGTGCTGCGGACGATACTTTTGTCGTCATGGTCATCGCACTGGGAAAACGTACTGCCGAAGGGGTCTATTATCCGCGTCAGCGTTTCGCCAAGAACCAGATGGTCCGTGAGCTGTAACCTCCCATACGCCATGGCGGACAGTCATCCCCGTCAAGCGTCTCTGTACTCAGTTAGAGGCTTCAAGTACACTATGCGCGCTCAACGGTACTGCCGCAGAGCGCGTCATTGACGCCACCCTATTTGCTTTCGCTGCATAAAAATGCTGGAGAATCCCACATGAAACAACCTGTTCGTGTTGCCGTGACCGGTGCTGCTGGCCAGATTGGCTATAGTTTGCTGTTCCGTATTGCCAGCGGCGAAATGCTGGGCAAGGATCAGCCGGTCATTCTCCAGATGCTGGAAGTGCCGGTCGAGAAAGCACAACAGGCCCTGAAAGGCGTCATGATGGAGCTAGAAGATTGCGCATTCCCGCTGCTCGCTGGCATGGTGGGTACGGATGATCCCAATGTGGCATTCAAGGATGCCGATTACGCGCTGCTGGTGGGTGCACGTCCTCGCGGCCCAGGCATGGAGCGTAAAGACCTGCTGCAGGAAAATGCCAAGATTTTCACCGTTCAGGGCAAAGCGCTGAACGATGTTGCCAGCCGCAACGTAAAAGTACTGGTAGTAGGCAACCCTGCCAATACCAATGCCTACATTGCCATGAAATCCGCACCGGATTTGCCAGCGAAAAACTTCACCGCCATGCTGCGTCTGGATCACAACCGCGCACTGTCGCAAGTCGCTGCAAAAACGGGCAAAGCCGTTGCTGACATCGAAAAAATGGTCGTTTGGGGTAACCACAGCCCAACCATGTACGCCGATTATCGTTTTGCCACCATTAATGGCGAAAGCGTCAAGTCCATGATCAACGATGAAGAATGGAACAAAAACACCTTCCTGCCAACTGTTGGCAAGCGTGGCGCTGCGATCATCGAAGCCCGTGGCCTGTCCTCAGCTGCTTCGGCTGCCAATGCTGCCATTGATCACATGCGTGACTGGGCGCTGGGCACCAACGGCAAATGGGTGACCATGGGTATTCCTTCCGATGGTTCCTATGGCATTCCTGAAGGCATCATGTATGGCGTTCCTGTGACCTGTTCCAATGGCGAATACACCCGTATCGAAGGTCTGGACGTGGATGCGTTCTCCCGCGAGCGTATGGATTTCACCCTGAATGAATTGCTGGAAGAGCGCGATGGCGTCGCTCACCTGCTGGGTTAATTCTCAGGATTGAATGATAAAAGACAGGCCATTTGGCCTGTTTTTTTATGATGTATTTTTCCGTTGCGCAGATGAGATGCGTCGGACTCAGCAGATGAGGGATGCACGGCTGAGTCTAAAGCCAAAATTCTACTGTTAAATCAGAAACACAGGCTAAAACTGGATTGACCATGTTCAAATTTTCTACATCACATCCAGGCATTGCCGAGGATAAACAACAGACACTTGCGCATTGGTCGCAAAAGCAGCGCGAGCAATTAGTTAGGCTGCTCATTTTGACAGAATATTCAGATCGTTATATTCGCCTGGAAGAGCAAGATAATCTGGATGCCCGCTTACAGCCGATACACTGGGAACAAGGGTTGTCACTTCCACATTTTGTCAGTAACAACTACGCCGCCATGCGTGAAATCAGTCGGGATCCTCTGCGCAAAGAACACTGTGTGAGTGAGGCCATCGCGGAATTGCACGGTGTGGCCGATGAGGCTTGCAGCATCCTGCAAAGCCTGTGTACGCATGAGGAGCCCATGACGGAACACGATCAATTCCTGCATCAGTTGATGCAACGGTTGCAGTGTCGTCCGGATTGACAGTTTTTAGACCTGCGTCGGTGGTAAGCGGGGCTGGTGGTGATGAACCTGTCGCTTAGCCTTAACGCTTTTCCTTTATGCTTGTCGTTTGCGCTTTGTCTTGCGCGCTATTTGCTGGCAGAAGCGGTAGGCTGGTAGCGATTCAGCATGAGCTGATAACGCATGCCATCATCATCCTGCCTTACCTGTACCGGCAAATAATCCAGCGATGGAGCAAACCAGAAACGCGTGATCCGTGTTGGATCATCATGAACCCGTCGCAAGCAGATCGTCTCAAAACTACCGGCAGGGGTTTTCACCGTGGCCTTGCCTTCATTCACGATGATCAGATTCTGAAAGCCTTTATCATTCACCAAAACATAGCGGTCTTTAAGTTTTCCTGCCTTTAAGTCTTCACGCAGCTGAATTTCCAGATTCAGCTCATCCAGTGGCTGGGCAGACTCGGGATAGTTCAGCGTTTCCTGACGTTTGTCGGATTGCAAAGCAAGTGTGCGACTCGCTGGCTGAAAGGCGATCGAGGATTTTCGGGATTTTAACAGGACTTTAAATTGGCGCTGATGCTGCTGCGAAATCACCATACCTTTACTTAGCTGAAAATCACTGGATTCCGAGGCAGAGGCCATACCCAGAACACTGGCGTTGAATTGGTAGTGCCATTGTCCCGAGGGTGTGCTCATCAGCTGGCGGGTGGCTTGTCCGTTGACTTTTGAGCCAATCGAAAAACGATACTGTGCGGAATACGGGGTCAGGGCATGCGCTGGTGCTGTCACCACGCTGGACAATACCGTGGCGGCGGCCAGTAGGGTTGTTAGCTTGGTGAAGCTGAAGGAAGCCCTTTTTGCTAAACCAGTCAGTGAACCAATCTTTAAACCAGTCAATGAATCAGTCTGTGAATCAGTCCGCGAAACAGATGGCATGTGCATGGGTTTGGTGATTCCTAAGGATTTCAAGTCAATTACAAATCAATTCACGTCAATGTCTATTCAATGGCGACTCTAGTATAGGATTCAAGACTATGAAAACTCTGTCCTAATTGACAGACGTCCCTGTGGGGAGTTTCGTTTATAAGCCGTAATCAGCCCGGGAATTGAGTGCACTTATGCACACAACTCTGTAGACACGCCTAATAGATAGTTCTAGTTGAAAATCCTTCGTGCACTACTGTTTAAGCCTTAGCCTAAAATCACAGGCGCGATGCGCTTCGATAGGGCGCAGTATCGCCAAAATTGCCTGAAAACGGTGCGCCCTGCACCAAAAGCACGCTCAAAAATTTCCACGACCTGCTTGTGAGCTGCACCACAATCGAACACTATGCCTGCATTGTGTTCACTGTTTCTCGGCAAGTCGCGTCAAGGCAGTGCATTAGTGATTCACGTACCTTTTAGGGGATGGTCATGGCTACGCCGACCAGTAATGATGTCCTGTTTTTATTGTTGGGCGGGGTGATGATCCTTGCCATGCATGCGGGGTTTGCTTTCCTGGAACTGGGGACGGTGCGCAGTAAAAATCAGGTGAATGCCCTGGGCAAAATTCTGGGCGATTTCGCCATTTCAACCGTGGCCTACTTTTTTGTGGGCTACTGGATCGCTTATGGGCATCAGTTTTTTCATAGCGCAGAAGTGCTCGGAGCAGATCACGGCTATGATCTGGTCAAGTTTTTCTTTTTGCTGACCTTCGCAGCGGCGATTCCCGCCATCGTGTCAGGTGGGATTGCCGAGCGGGCAAAATTTCATCCTCAGTCGATTGCCACACTCGTGATTGTCGCGCTGGTCTACCCATTTTTTGAAGGGATCATCTGGAACAATAACTATGGTTTTCAGGAGTGGCTGACGACCGCTTTTGGCTATCCGTTTCATGATTTTGCGGGCTCTGTGGTGGTGCATGCGATGGGTGGCTGGATTGCTTTACCGGCGGTGATGCTGCTGGGAGCGCGCCATGGCCGCTATGCCAAAGATGGCCGTATTGCGGCACACCCGCCGTCTTCGATTCCGTTTCTGGCACTCGGTTCGTGGATTCTGATTGTGGGCTGGTTCGGCTTTAATGTCATGAGTGCCCAAAAGGTCGACGCGATTTCGGGGCTGGTGGCGATCAATTCACTCATGGCCATGGTTGGCGGTACGCTGGCGGCAACTTTTGCTGGCAAAAACGATCCTGGTTTTATGCACAACGGGCCGCTTGCCGGTCTGGTGGCGATTTGTGCTGGCTCGGATCTGATGCATCCCATTGGCGCGTTGCTAACCGGAGCCATTGCAGGAGCCAGCTTTGTGTATTTGTTCACGTTTACTCAGAATCGACTAAAAATTGATGATGTGCTGGGTGTGTGGCCGCTGCATGGTATCTGTGGGGCGCTGGGCGGGATTCTGGCCGGAGTATTTGGTCAAAAACTGCTGGGTGGTTTGGGAGGTATTTCCCTGATGTCACAGCTTGCCGGTACTGTGCTGGGCATTGCCATAGCTTTCTCTGGAGGCTTTGCGGTGTATTTTGTGCTGAAAAAAACCTTGGGCATCCGGCTGGATCAGGAAGAGGAATACCATGGTGCAGACCTGAGTATTCACAAGATTTCTTCTACCTTTGATCGGGATAGTTTTTAACGCTGCCTCTATAAAGCAGGTTTAAACCCGCAAATCAGGCCCTTCGGGGTCTTTTTTGTTCAGACGGTCATAAATTGGCAACAACTGGCAGCCTTACATGCTTTGGAAATGTGCGGAATGCCTTATACTGCAAGGGTTTGGTAAAACAAGGCTTGCTCCGGTGCCTCAAAAAACCTCAAACTCCCGATCTCCGCATGTTACCCGGCCGACGCTGGCATCGCCAAAAACGACTGCGGCCAAACCGCCAAGCCAGACCTCGGCAAAACCCTCCGCTTCAACGGGTACCAACGCATCCGCAGCTTTAGCCAGATCTGCTCAACCCAAATCAACCCAACTTAAGGCAGCTCGCCGTACCTACGAACGAAACCGTCGTGCTGACGAGTCACCGAGTGGCAATCCCATCGTCTGGGCGCTGGTGTGTGCATTGCTGATGATTGGTGCTGCACTGGGGTGGCAATGGCATGTGTATCAGATCAAAAAACAGATTGCCCTCGATATGCTGACCTGCACCGATGCCTTGAAATTGCAGGCATTGATGGAGCTGAAAAGTATCCAGCAGAAAGCCCATGCCTGTAGCACGGCGATTGAACGCTTACAGGTGCTGAGTGATGGGAGTGTTCAGGCGCAGAATCAGCAATGGGGCCTGCAAGTCACGCTTTATCCTCCCAAAGTGCCGACTGGAGGCTGGCAATGTGCCTCGCGACCCATGCGGTATTTTCCGGCGGTCTGCCAGTCTGAAGATCCGTAACAGTACATGAAAAACGGCACCGAAGCGCCGTCTTGACATTCATTATCTTCCTTCTTACAGAAGATTGTCTGGGGTATTAGCCAGCCAGGGCCTTTTCGATGTCTTTAACCATATCTTCCGGCTTGGTGGTCGGAGCATAGCGGTCAATCACATTACCATCACGGCCAACCAGAAATTTGGTGAAATTCCATTTGATCGCTTCGGAACCCAGGATTCCCTTGGCTTCTTTACTCAAGAATTTGTACAGCGGGTGAGCGTCGCTACCGTTGACGTCGATTTTGGCAAACATGGGAAAGCTAACGCCATAGTTGCGCTGGCAAAAATCGCCAATCTCCGAATTGCTGCCGGGATCCTGGCTGGCAAACTGGTTGCAGGGAAAGCCAAGGACGACCAGCCCTTTGTCTTTCAGGTTTTCGTAGACTTTTTCCAGTCCTTCAAATTGCGGTGTAAAGCCGCATTTGCTGGCGGTATTGACGATCAGGAGTACTTTGCCTTTGTAGTCAGCCAGCGATTGGTCGCCGCCTTCCAGTTTTTCAGCGGTGAAATCATAAACGGTAGTCATGGATTATTGTCCTCAAGGGTGGGTGAGTCGCTTTCTAGCACCAGCGACGCGGAGTTGATGCAATATCGGTAGCCAGTGGGAGCCGGACCATCGGGAAAGACATGTCCCAAATGCGCGCCGCAGCGGTGACAAGTGACTTCAGTACGGATCATGCCATGGCTGGTGTCGCGATGCTCATCGACAATCTGACTGGTGAGTGGACGGGTGAAGCTGGGCCAGCCGCTGCCGGAGTCGTATTTGTCATTGGCGTCAAACAGTTCGGCCTGGCAGCAGCGGCAATGGTAGATGCCGCTGTCATGGCAATTCCAGTATTGGCCGGTGAAGGCGGGTTCGGTGCCTTTTTGGCGGGTGATGCGGTATTCGTCTGGGGTGAGTTCACGTTGCCATTCGAGTTCGGATTTTTGGATGATGGGCATGGAGGCTCCCGGGTGGATGTGGGGGATGTGTTTGTTATGCCATAGGTGGAGGTGGGTGTGGTGGTAGGTGTGTTGTATTTGGGCAATTTTGGGGATTTGGTTTTAGTGCCCTGAGCTTTGTCGAAGGGGCGGATGATGTGTAACTTTGCTCGCCTTCAGCGGGACTGACTTTTGAAAGACCAAAAGTCAGCAAAAGTCTTTTTCGCTGGCAAAACTCGCGCGATGTGCGTTAGCTCAAGATGGTGTTGCTTGCGTGACTGTGGGGGTAGCGTTTGGTGTGGGGCTGGCTCGGACAGTTGCCAGCGGTCAAGAGCACAAAAGCGGTAAAGCAAAAGCGGTAAAGCAAAATCAAAAGCACATAGCGCCCTGAGCTTTGTCGAAGGGGGCGGTGATGGCAGGTGCATTTCGACGGGCTCAATGAGCCTGTTTGCTGGGGCCATGTTGCAGTTGTTTGGAAAACGGGTATTGTTAGGTTTTTCGATTATGCCGTGGAGCGTCGTGATGTCTTTGTCCCTGTATCAATCCCTGATTCCACCCGCGATTCGTATGCTCAGTAGTTTGGGTAAAATTTTAGAAAAAGCGGAGCAGTACGCGGCTGACCGTCATTTTAATGCGAAGAATCTGGTGGGGTCGCGGTTGTTTGTGGATATGCATCCCCTGAGCAAGCAAATTCAGATTGCGTCGGATGTGGTTAAAGGCGGTGCAGCGCGTTTGGCAGGTATTGAATCACCGCGCTTTGAGGATAATGAAGAAACCCTCGAAGAACTGCGCGCACGCATTGATAAAACCATAGCTTTTTTACAGACTTTAACTGAATCGCAGTTTGAGGGAGCGGAAGACCGTTTAATCGAGCTCAAATTTCCCAATGGTATGGAATTATCATTTAAGGGACTGGATTATCTGCAGCACTGGATTTTACCGAATCTCTATTTTCACAGCACCACGGCCTATAATATTTTACGGCATAATGGGGTGATTATCGGTAAAAAGGATTTTCTGGGATAAAGCTCCCATGGCTGGCCAATACAGGGTTTTGTATTGGTCACTGTTGTATTAAACGGGATGGATGATCGGGATTTAGGGGAATTCGTGAGGTGAGCTAAGGCTTCCCAGCCAGAAACAATACACTGCCTGTTCCAGCTCCGTTCCAAAATCCTTTCGCAAAAGCTTGAATTCAGGCTGTGCCAGAGTTTGCTGAAATGCCGGCGGGTATTCCAGTGATTGCCACAAGCCCAGTGTCAAAGCATAGGTGCGTAATAATAAACTGGCACCGCCGCCGCCCAATAGATGGGGATAATAATCCTCAAGCAGCTGTCCATTAATAAACAGGGCATACGCCAGTCGCAGTTTAAATCCGGTCAAGGCTTCAAGTGGCAGGTTTTTTTTCCAGTACGCCATTTGAAATGGCTGCCAAAGGCCAGAGGTCTGGCAGGGATAACACCTTTTCCGTATAGCTCTTTGCAAATCTCTTTGCCGCGATGGCGGGTTGCCGGGGTAAAAATCCGACCATCATCTGTAAGCTGTTCAGTAACTGGCTAAAGTCGTCTTCCAGCAGAGCAATCAAGAGTTCCTCTTTCGTTGCAAAATACAGGTACACCGTGCCTTTGGCCAGTCCAGCCTCTGCAGCAATATCCGCTACCGTGGGCAGCGTTTTATGCCTTCGGTAACAGCGGTGAGCCGCGGCCAGCAGCTTCTTGCGTCTGGCCTGTCGTTCGGCATCAGTCAGGGCAATTCGCGCCACGGGCTACACTCCAGTTGTTAGGCATGGCTTGGCTCGCTTTTTGATCAAGGGAGGTGCCAGGGCTGTAGCAGGCGGTGCTGTTTAGGCAACACGATCCATGTACAGCGCAAGGATAGTTCAATGCAAACTTGACCGTTGGTCAATAATCGGCGGATTCAAAAATGACCGATGGTCATTATTAGCGGTGATGTTAAATGACCGTTGGTCAAAAATCAAAGAAGTTGTCTGCAGTTATGGGTGAGGAGTGGGTTAGTTGGCTTTTTAAAAAAAAGCTTGGCTTTGTGGTTGGGTATGGTTACTATCGCTTTCGGCTTTGATGCTGGATGGATTCTTTAACAAGCAAAAGTGAGAACTAGTTCACATTAGTGCTGGTTAAAAATCATACAGCTTTTCTGTTTTGGAATTTTCCCATAAAGCTCGTTGTAAGGTGTTGATGGTAAAGGGAAAAAACAGGGGGGGTTAGTTGTAATACCTTTCCCAGCTCTATGGGATTAAGACGAAGGTGGCCATGATTGGTGATCCAGTTTCTTAGGAATTGCTCAAAATACTAAAAAAATGGCAATGGTGTTCTGTCGCAGATACTCTGCGGCAGAACATACCCACACCCCTTAAGAAAAAACGTTTTTCCCAGCTTTAAATCACTAGCCCGAGTTTTTGGATATTAGAAGCATAAGGCGAGGTGTTAACTGCCGATTCAACAGCCCTAAGTAATTCAGCAGGAATCGGCTCGGGAGATACCCGTAAATCGACTGCAATACGATCCGCATGCAGCGTCTGATGATTGGCCATTAAAAAAGCATTGATCTCTTTTGAAAAAGCCTGCAATTTGGCGGATTGACTCTCAGAATCGTTAATGGAAGGCCACTCACGGACAAAATGACTGGGTAATGCACTCACAGGTGCCAAAGGATATAAACTACCCATTTCATTCCTACGATTTACCGATTCACAAAACTCTCGAATCACCTCATGGCTAACACCATAAAGGTGACCCGCATACTGGTTGATCATCGAAAACCCGTTTTCCGCAATACAAACACAATGAAAGCCTTTAAACTGATTGACGGTGTTCGAACGCTGGGCATGTTCAATAATCATAGTAATACTTGCAAATAACAGGATGGCTGGTCTTGGGATACTAATCCCACTACACGTCCGAAAAAAATCCCGCAAGCTTGTGAGCCTGCGGGATTTAATACTTCCAGCCAGAAAGCAGTGTAGGGCGATCTATACCATCATCTTCCGTAAAATCCCCTCACAGGTTTTCTGATCCATATAGCGAGGGACAGCGTAGCTCAGATGCGCTTCTTTCAGGGCAGCACGAGCAATTCCTGGAATATCCTTTTCCTTTAGGTCTTCGATTTTATCCGGTACGCCACACAGGGCATTCAGTGACCGGATATGGGCAATAAACCGATCGGCAAGCACGTCTTCATTCTGGGTGTCTTTATCCAGACCTGCGATTTTAGCCAGTCGGGCCAGCTGGGGAATACAGGATTCTTTGGAATAATCCAGAATATAGGGCAAGACCATCGCATTGGCCCAGCCGTGGGGGATGTGGTAATACGCGCCCAGATTATGCGCGATGCCATGCACATAACCCAGCCCACCACGATTCATCGCCAACCCTGCACGGTACGCCGCCCAGGACATCGCTTGGCGTGAGTCCACATCCTGACCATTGGCCAGCACACGAGGGAGATGCTCACTGATGAGTTTGACGGCTTCTTCGGCGAGCTGGTTGCTCTCCGGTATGGCGATGCGGCCAATATAGGCTTCCACCGCATGCGTCATGGCATCCATACCGGTGGCAGCGGTGCCATTGCGGGGCAGGCCAGTCATCAGTTTGCCGTCGAGGGCCGCCATGCGGGGCACCAGTTTATGGTCGATCACGGGCAGTTTGCGCTGGTTTGCTGGATCGGAGACTACGGCACCCACGGAGGCTTCAGAGCCAGTTCCGGCAGTCGTCGGAATGCAGTAAATGGGCAGCGGAGCCTTGCTCACTTTGAAGAAACCCGTCATATCCCAAATGGCTTTGTCGTTGGTGGCGCGCGCCGCGACCACTTTGCCGCAGTCCATGGAAGAACCACCGCCCACGGCGAGCACGGCCTGACAGTGATGGTGTTTTTGGAGCTGGACAGCCTGTTCGATCTGCTCGACGGCAGGGTCTGGCAACACACCATCGTACACCGTGACCGCGAGGCCCCGTGCGCTCAGGCGATCGACCAACGGCTGAATCAGGCCCAGTTTGACCAGCATCGCATCCGTTACCAGCAAAATACGCTGAATGCCAGTCCCTGCAATCGCATCGCACAGCAACAGTGAAGCGCCGGGGCCAGCAAAAATTTCGGGTGGCCGGATGATCAGATTCAGCGCTTTGCCGATGTATTTCAGGCTTCCGGTCAGGCTGCGATAAACCGGCACCTGCAAGTGAAAGGGAATCAGGCGGCTCAAGGCTGGGGGAGTCAGGGTATTCAGGGCTTTCATGGCTGTTAAGGAAATCTCAGTCAAAGGAATGGCAATAGACGGAAGGGTAACAGTTCTAAGAGCAACAGTTCTAAGAGCAACAGTCGTAAAAGCAACAGTCTGTCTAAAAATTTAGTGGGACAGTAGGGTCAGCGCGACCCAAGGGGCAAGATTAAACAACAGGACGCCGATTTTATACACGGACATGCCACCGTAGTGAATCGCATCAAACGTCGTATCGCTCAGCTGGAACCATTTGCCATGCAGTTGGGGCAAACGTGCTGCATCGACGGCACAGGATTCGCAAAAAGTGCACTCGAAGGAGTAGATATAGGCCGTTCCTTTGGCTGGAGTAGCTGTTTGACAGCGCTCGCATTACGGTTTCATTTTTAGCATGGGGGTTCCAGAGGTGATGAATGAGCAGAAAGATAATTCTTTATCCTAAAAACCCTTGTGGAGCTAAGGCATGAGTGATGGCGGGGAGTTGATGCAGAGGAGCTGGATTGCTGTGCGTCTTTGATAACCCAAAACCCCCGCATCGTCGCCAACACGGGGGTTTTATGCACATAGCGGCCTTAGCTTACTGGAAGGTTTCGCCTTTGTTGGCCATATCGCGCAGTAATTGCGGCGGGCTAAAGCGCTCGCCATGCTGCGCAGCCAGTTCATCAGCACGTTTCACAAATTGCGGCAAGCCGATATAGTTGATGTACTGCAGCACACCACCTGTCCAGGGCGCAAAACCAATGCCAAAGATAGAGCCAATATTGGCATCCGGTACATTGCGCAGCACGCCTTCTTCATAGCAGCGTGCCGATTCGATCGCCTGACGGTAGAGCAGGCGTTCTTGCATGGCAGCAAAATCGGCATCCGAGGGACGGGCTTTGTCCGCTTTGACGAAATGCTCAGTCAACCCCGGCCAGATGCGCTTTTTGCCATCGGCAGGATAGTCGTAAAAGCCAGCGCCTTCCTTTTTACCCGGGCGTTTGAACTCGTTCAGCATTTTTTCAATCACGGGCACCGCAGCGTCGGCTGGCAAAGATTTGCCTTCAGCTGCAAGGTCTTTTTCCGTCTGCACACGGACTTTACGGGTCAGTTCCAGATTGACCTCATCCAGTACGCCGAGCGGTCCGATCGGCATACCGGCTTGCAGGGCCGCTTGTTCGATGGACAGCGGGTTGTAGCCCTCAGCCAGCAGGTTGACGCCTTCCATGCAATAGGTACCAAACACGCGGCTGGTAAAGAAGCCACGGCTATCATTGACCACAATGGGCGTCTTTTTGATCTGAAGCACATAGTCAAAGGCTTTGGCCAGTGCTTCGTCGCCGGTTTCCTTGCCCATGATGATTTCCACCAGGGGCATTTTATCTACAGGTGAGAAAAAGTGCAGGCCAATGAAGCGCTTGGCATCGGTAGCCGCTTGCGCCAAGCCCGTGATCGGCAGGGTCGAGGTGTTGGAGCACATCAGGGCATCGGGGGCCGCGGCTTGCGCTTTTTTCGTCACGTCTGCCTTGATGGCGCGATCTTCAAACACCGCCTCGATGATCAGATCGCAACCCGCCAGTGCCGCAAAGTCATTGGTCGCGGTGATTTTGGCCAGTTTTTCTGCGGCAGTCTCTTTGCTCATCGCACCCTTGCTGACCCGTTTGTCCAGCAGTTTCTGGGTATAGCCCTTGCCGCGTTCAGCCGCTTCGAGATTCAGATCCAGCAGCACCACTTCAATGCCTGCCATGGCAGACACGTAGGCGATGCCCTGTCCCATCATGCCCGCACCCAAAATACCGACTTTTTGCGATTTCCAGCTGGGGAAGGCATCAAACGAGGGGCGTGCAGCGCCTTTATTGATCTTTTGCTGCAGATCAAAGAAAAACGCCTTGGTCATGTTTTTGCTGTGTTTGCCAATCACCAGCTGGGTAAAGTAACGCCCTTCGATTTTGCGGGCATTGTCAAAATCCACCTGAGCGCCTTCAACCGCAGCACACATGATAGCTTTGGGAGCCGGGTAATTGTCTTGTGCGCCTTTCAGCTGTTTGCGCAGATTGGCTGGGAAAGCGGGCAGGTTGGCCGCAAAGGCGGGTGTGGTGGGCGTGCCGCCGGGGAGTTTATAGCCAGATTGATCCCAGGGCTGCTTGGCGGCCGGGTTAGCTTTGATCCACTCACGGGCCTTGGCAAACATCTCCTCAGGCGTGTCCACCAGCTCGTCGATCAGGCCGACGCTCTTGGCTTTTTCGGGTTTCATGCGCTGGCCCTGCATCAGTACGTTCATCAGGGCGTTCTGAATACCGAGCATGCGGACGGTGCGAGTAACGCCACCACCCCCCGGCAACAGGCCCAGCATGACTTCGGGCAGGCCAAATTCGGCTTTGGGATTGTTCAAGGCAATACGACGATGGCAGGCGAGGGCGATTTCCAGACCGCCACCCAGCGCGGTGCCATTCAGGCAGGCGACGACAGGTTTGCCCAGTGTTTCCAGAGTACGGAGCTGGCCGTTCAGTTCGTCCAGACCTTTCTGAAATTCGGCGGCGTGTTCAGGCGTTACCTGCATCAGCAGATCGAGGTCGCCACCAGCAAAAAAGGTCTTTTTGCCCGAGGTGAGGATGATGCCTTTAATGTCGGCTTTTTCAGCCTGTAGCCGCTGAATGGTCTCGCCCATGGACTTTTGGTACAGGGCATTCATGGTATTGGCAGACTGGTTGGGATCGTCGATGGTCAGGGTGACGATGTTATCGGCGTCTTTTTCCCAGCGAATGGCGGATTGGCTCATGGTGTTTTCCTTTTAATGGGGCCTAAAGGGTCTTAGCCGGGTTAAACGCGTTCAATGATGGTGGCGATGCCCATGCCGCCGCCCACACAGAGCGTACACAGCGCGCGCTTCAGGCCACGGCGTTCCAGTTCATCCAGCGCAATTTGCACAATGATGGCGCCGGTCGCGCCCAGCGGGTGACCCATGGCGATCGAGCCGCCATTAACATTGACGATATCGTCCTTGATGCCCATGTCTTTCATAAAGCGCATGGCTACTGAGGCAAAGGCTTCGTTGATTTCCCAGAGGTCGATGTCTTTGGCCTCCAGTCCGGCTTTGGCCAGTGCCTTGCGGGCAGCCGGTGCAGGGCCAGTGAGCATGATGGTGGGGTCATCGCCTGATACAGCGGTGGCAATGATTTTTGCACGGGGTTTGAGGTTCAGCGTTTTGCCGACTTGTTCGTTACCGATCAGAATCAGGGCCGCGCCGTCCACGATGCCGGAGGAATTGCCGGGCGTGTGAACGTGGTCGATTTTTTCCACCCAGTGATACTTTTGCAGGGCAACGGCATCAAAACCGCCCATTTCGCCCATCATGGCAAAGGACGGATTCAGGCCGGCCATGCTCTCGACGGTGGAGTTGGGTTTGATGAACTCATCTTCGGCCAGCAGCGTGACGCCATTTTGATCGGTCACGGGAACGATGGATTTTTTAAACCAGCCTTCGCTACGCGCTTTCGCTGCCCGCTGGTTGGACTGAACCGCAAAACGGTCCACGTCCTCACGGCTAAAGCCTTCGATGGTCGCGATCAGATCGGCACCAATGCCCTGGGGCACAAAACCGGTCCCCAGATTGGTCGCGGGATCCATCGGCCAGGCTCCCCCGTCCGAACCCATCGGGCAGCGGCTCATGGACTCGACACCGCCCACCACGACCAGATCCTCAAAGCCCGAACGGATTTTCATCGCGCCCAGGTTGACCGCTTCCAGACCCGAGGCACAAAAGCGATTGAGCTGAAAGCCAGCAGTTTCTGGCTTCCAGCCTGCAGCAATCGCAGCGGTTTTGGCAATGTCCATACCCTGATCCCCGACCGGCGTTACGCAGCCCAGCACCACGTCATCAATGTGCTCCTTGATGCCTGCACCATTGCGCTGCTCCAGCGCGTGCATCAGGCCAACGACCAGATCAATGGGTTTGACGGTATGCAGCGAACCGTCTTTTTTGCCCTTGGCGCGGGGCGTGCGTACCGCATCGTAGATATAGGCTTCGGTCATGACCGAGAGTCTCCGGCTGAAAAAAAGATGTACTGAGTGTAGCCCCTTGCCCTGAATCGACAATGACGGAAGCAGTCAAACCGAAGGCCCAAATGAACAGATTCGCCATTAATCCAACAACGGGCTCGCGTAATTAGAGACAACTGTCCGCAGGGGGTGAGCCTTCGCGCTCCAGATGTGTTTGGGTATGATCCTGTTCCATCACCACAAACGCCATGACAGGGGCTTTTTCCGGTTCCGATGACGGCGCAAGCGTGGCTTTGACGATGGGATTGGCATCAATCATCCCGCCACCCGGTATCCAGTTAAACACACCATGGCCCACACCCCAGCGGCCCTTGCCAACAGCACCGATTGATTTATCACCCGCTTGCAGCGATTCGTAATGAAATTCATGCGTGGCCGTCAACTCGATACCGTATTGCGCTTGAGAGCTACGGGTTGAACGCCAGTGCCCGACAAACTGGCAGGGCTGCAAGGCGTCAACGGCATCGCTGGTATCCGCCACTACGGCTTGTACCGGCAGGCGATGACTTCCCTGGCAGGCTTTAAACAGAATGAGCAACAGGATAATGACGGCTGCGCCAATCAGTATCTGAATCACACGGTGCAGGTGGGGCGGGAGGGGAGTGGGTGATGAGGAAGGCGGCCGCTTGTTTGGCGATGAAAGGCTCATAACGTTCTGTTTTAACCCGATTTAAATTCTTAATGAGGAGTGAGAGTAACATTTCAGCGCAACCCCATGCTGCCCCAAAAAATCCATAGAGGTTAAAAATTAACCACTCGTATGGATTCCACTGCGTTTAAGCCTTGAAGCCAAGCTCATAAACCCCACTCAATGCTTCGACCGGTTTTCTGGATGCGTAGCACTGGCGTACAGGCGCTTCCGAAGTGCTTTTACTCAGCCATTGGTGTCATCTGGAACCCACACTATAGGCCCCTTAATGGCCACTTTTCAGGAGAGTTATAAGCATGAGCATTCGTCCCCTGCACGATCGTGTCGTCATCAAACGTGTTGAAGAAGAAACCAAAACGGCTGGCGGTATCCTGCTGCCAGGTTCTGCTGCTGAAAAACCGTCTCAGGGCAAAGTCATCGCTGTTGGCAATGGCATCATTCGTGAAAACGGCGATGTCCGTGCACTGGATGTCAAGGTTGGCGACAAGGTGCTGTTTGGCCAATACGCGGGTTCTACCGTCAAGATTGACGGCGAAGAACTGCTGATCATGAAAGAATCGGACATTTTTGCAGTGCTCGAAGGCTAATTGTCGCCGGATTCCTAACGATTTCAGTGTGTACTGAATCGCTCATTTTAGTGAAATTTATTGGAGTTTCCCATGTCTGCCAAAGACGTCAAATTCGGCGATAGCGCCCGTTCCAAAATGATTGCTGGCGTTAACGTGCTGGCCGATGCCGTTAAAGTAACCCTCGGCCCTAAAGGCCGCAACGTCGTGATCGACAAATCCTTCGGCGCACCGCACATCACCAAGGATGGCGTGACCGTTGCCAAGGAAATCACCCTTAAAGACAAGTTTGAAAACATGGGTGCCCAGCTGGTGCGTGAAGTCGCCAGCAAGACCAACGATGTTGCTGGTGATGGCACCACTACCGCCACCGTTCTGGCTCAGGCCATTCTGAACGAAGGCATGAAAGCCGTTGCTGCTGGCATGAACCCGATGGATCTGAAGCGCGGTATCGACAAGGCGGTACGTGCTGCCGTGGCGGAAATCAAAACCATTTCTACCCCAGCCAGCGATAGCAAAGCCATTGCTCAGGTGGGTTCGATCTCTGCCAACTCCGACCAGACTATTGGTGACTTGATTGCCCAGGCGATGGACAAAGTCGGCAAAGAAGGCGTGATCACCGTAGAAGAAGGCTCCGGCTTTGAAGACACGCTGGACGTAGTCGAAGGCATGCAGTTTGACCGTGGCTACATCAGCCCGTACTTTGCCAACAAGGCAGACACCCTGACTGCTGAGCTGGACAATCCACTGGTACTGCTGGTAGACAAAAAAATCAGCAATATCCGTGAAATGATCACTGTGCTTGAAGCCGTTGCCAAATCCGGCAAGCCGCTGCTGATCATTGCGGAAGATGTGGAAGGCGAAGCGCTGGCGACTCTGGTAGTCAACAACATGCGCGGCATCATCAAGGTGTGTGCGGTCAAAGCCCCTGGCTTTGGTGACCGTCGTAAAGCCATGCTGCAGGATATTGCCATCCTGACTGGCGCTACTGTCATCAGTGAAGAAGTCGGCCTGAGCCTGGAAACGGCTTCCCTGCAGGATCTGGGTACTGCCCGCAAAATCACGATTGGTAAAGAAAATACCGTTATCGTCGATGGCGCTGGCCAAGCAGCTGAAATCGACTCCCGCGTTGCGACGATTCGCAAGCAGATCGAAGACGCCACCAGTGACTATGACCGTGAAAAACTGCAAGAGCGTGTGGCCAAACTGGCTGGCGGTGTTGCGGTGATCAAGGTTGGTGCCGCTACCGAAACCGAAATGAAAGAAAAGAAAGACCGTGTTGACGATGCCCTGCATGCGACGCGTGCTGCCGTAGAAGAAGGCGTCGTCGCCGGTGGTGGTGTTGCACTGGTTCGTGCCCTGAAAGCACTGGACACGCTGAAAGGCGACAACGAAGACCAAAACGCCGGTATCAATATTCTGCGCCGCGCCATGGAAGCGCCACTGCGCCAGATCGTTAGCAATGCCGGTGACGAAGCCTCTGTTGTGGTCAATGCCGTCAAGAACGGCAATGGCAATTACGGCTACAACGCGGCTTCTGGTGTCTATGGCGACATGATCGAGATGGGTATTCTGGATCCTGCCAAAGTGACGCGCTCTGCCCTAGAACACGCGGCCTCGGTCGCTGGTTTGATGCTGACAACTGAAGCCATGATCACCGACATTCCTGAAGACAAGCCAGCCATGCCAGACATGGGTGGTGGCATGGGCGGAATGGGCGGCATGATGTAAGCCACCCCGCTTAATGTTGGCTTAAGCTATAAGACAGGCTGCCTTCGGGTGGCCTGTTTTTTTTGGGTTGGCTGTAGGTTGTTGTTTATCAGCGTCCCAACCTTACGACTAAGCTAGAGTCGGGCAAATGCGTGACAGGGCTTAAATCATGGCACTATAATGATTACCTCTAACAAGGCTGTGGAGGCCACCAACATGGGCACACTGGAACAGCTGGAGTGGGCGGTGAAACAGCTGGAGCCGCACGATCTTGATCAATTTACTCATTGGTTCGAGCAGTACCGTGCCACACGAGGCCAGACCGATTGGGATGATCAGATACGTCAGGATGCAGAGTCGGGAAAATTAGCAGAACACATGGCCAAAGCTCGTGAGCTTCATGCATTAGGCCGCACTCAAAAGTTATAATCACATAGTGTTTAATAAAAGATATAAACTTTAGAAATACAGTGAGTTAAAGTATTGGGACATTTTGCAACCCAGGATTTCTGGGCGTGTTACCATCAATTACCCAGCGATGTCAGGCTTGAGGCAGATAAAAGCTACCGTTTATTAAAAGCCAACCCTCGCCATCCTTCGTTGCATTTTAAGCGCGTGAATGGGCTTTGGTCTGTCAGAGCCACACGACGGCATCGTGCACTGGGTGTAGATGTTGCAGACGGCATCGTATGGTTCTGGATAGGCGATCATGCTGGATACGAACGATTGATCAAATCCGCCTGAAGTTCTGGTTGAGCATTTATCTGCAGAATGTATGTAATA
>CAUJHL010000168.1 GCA_963204705.1 Pseudomonadota bacterium
GCACAGATGCTGGCTGCCCTGCAAGCACAGGTACTCCAGCAACTCACTGAAACCCATCGGTTTGCGGATGCTGCCTTAAGCCTCAGTTCCGAGTCGCGCTATCCCGATACCCAGCCTGAGGGTGAGTACTTTTCCGCTGACGATTTACGTGAGCTGTTAGCAGAGGGCGCCACGCTACAACGCGAACCCGCTGTTAGACTGCTCTACCAATCCAGCCCAAACATGAGCGACGACACGGCATCGGCGTCACCGGCGTCAATCCGCTTTTGGGCGCAGGGCGAACCTCTTGACGTTGCGCCTCCAGTGCAGGCACTGTTAAAGCGGCTGGCTGATGGTGAAATTTTATCACTACACTCCGACGGAATCGCCTGGAACCGTGCTGAGCTGGAAGCCGTCAGCCACTGGCTGGAACATGGGGTGATTCTGTTGATAGGCGATGATTCAGACGAAGCACAGGATGATTAAGCGCAGGCAAATTTGAACTTCTTACAACACAGAAATCAACAGTAATCACCTGAACAGAACCGCAGGGAGCAGTTATGAATCCGGATGATCACAACACGCTGATGAGTCAGCACTGCGACACACTGGAAGCATTAAAAATGGCAACGCTGGCGCTGATTCAGAATGCCCGCCGCCACCTGTGGCTGTCCAGTCCTGACCTTATGGCCGACTTGCTGGACGATGAGCAATTAACGCTAGCGCTGTCGGTGTTTGCCCGTTCCAGCCCGCAGGCCAAAGTGCAACTACTTATCACCTCGGATCCCATGGTCTGGGATACCACACATCAATGGGTGCGACTACTGCGGCGACTGGATCGTATCCAGATTCGACAGGTTTTGCCCGAGTACTATTCGGATGTGCGAATGTTTTCAATCGACAACGAACATACCCTGCGCCTTCAACAGGAGGGGCCCGCATGGTCTGGCTGGCTGCGGTTCAACGACAGCGCCTATGCCAGACAACATGCCGAGCGCTGTCAATCACAGTGGATGACGGCCAGTGAGATTCCTGATTACCGGCAATTCCGGCTATAAGGGTTTTTAATTTAGGATATTAATTTTTAAAGGTTTTTTCTAAAGTGCTTTGCCTCTAAAAAAAGCGTGGTTTTTCGGTTTTCTACAGGTGATTAACCCTTGCAAAGTCATTTAGGACGAGCGTTTTCGGGCTCTGGGGTGCGCCTGATCATACACGCGGGTGAGATGCTGAAAATCCAGATGAGTATAAATCTGGGTGGTGCTGATATCGGCATGACCGAGTAATTCCTGCACCGCCCGCAAGTCGCCACTTCCGGCCAATAAATGCGACGCAAAGCAATGCCTCAGCAAATGCGGATGCAGGTGGACATCGATCCCCGCCCGCACTGCTTGTACCGTCACACGGCGCTCCACCTGACGAGCGCTCAAGCGAGTGCCCAGCGTTTCACTGATAAACAACGCGGACTCGTCCTCGTGTTGCCACAGGTTGCGGTGTGGCATCCAGTCCTGTAAGGCAGCCATGGCTTTGCGGCCAATCGGCACGATGCGCATTTTATTGCCCTTGCCCGTCACAGTGATCAGCGCATTGCCCCATTGCACATCCCAGACTGACGCACTCACCAGCTCAGAAACCCGTAGACCACTGCTGTAAAGCAGCTCCAGCATGGCGCGGTCACGTATCCAGAGTCTGGCTTCCTTGGGGTCGGCAGGTTCAGACTGATCCAGCAATTGATTAAGCGTATCGGCGTCCACCATGCCAGGCAGTGGACGCGGAGGTCGCTTGAGTGTGTACTGATCGCAAAAATTATGGCTGAGCTGGCCCTGTGCCACCAGCCAGTCGGCAAACACCCGGATCGAGGTCAGTTCCCGCTGCGCACTGGAGGCCTGAATGCCATCACTGTCAATGCGGTGGCCCATGTATCGGGTCAGGAGCTGCCGATCCAGTACGCTGGGCGGCTCATTGGCGGCGTCGGCAAAGCTCAGAAACTGGCGTAGATCGCGTTCATAGGCTTTGCGGGTATGGGGGGATTTGTTGGCCAGTTTCAGGGTGGTGAGCCAGTCACTGAGCCATTGGTCCAGGTCGCGCGTGCCCCTCATGAGATGGCTTCCTTGCTTTAGTTCCGTTTATCCATGCATATGCAAACTAACGAGTAAACTGTTAATTATTAAAAAATTAGCTATTAAACAATCAGCTAATAATCAGTCAATTAGCAAAAATCACTTAGGCGAAAACTGCCCTGAAACACCGATGCTGTTGGGCCAGTCATCCATACCACATCATCCGGCCGCCAGCGTATGGATAACGGGCCACCGGGCAGATGCACCTGTATATCGCTATCGGCTTTCAGTAAGCCCCGCTGAATGCCACTGACCACTGCCGCACACGCGCCGGTACCACAGGCGAGGGTTTCACCAGCACCCCGTTCAAACACCCGCAGGCGAATTTCCTGTGGGCTCATGACCTGCATGAATCCCACATTGACCCGCTCTGGAAAAAAGGCATGGGATTCCAGTAGCTTGCCCTGCTCCGCTACCGGCGCCGTTTCAATGTCTGGCACCACCAGCACAGCATGGGGATTGCCCATGTTGACCATGCCAAACTCTACCGTGGGCTGTGTTGGCAAGGCATCCAATGTCAGCTGATATCGCCCATCGGGGCGGGTTTCCTTGGCCAGACTGGGAATTTCGGTGGCATTCAGCCGGGGTTTACCCATATTGACCCGTACCCAGCCCTGATCGTTAATTTCAGGTTCCACAATGCCGCTTTTGGTGCTGACCCGCAGATGACGTTTGCGCGTCAATCGCCGTTCATGGACAAAACGGGCAAAGCAGCGCACGCCATTGCCACATTGCTCGACTTCACTGCCATCCGCATTAAAAATCCGGTACTGAAAATCCACATCTGGCTGCTGGGGTGGCTCTACGATCAAGAGCTGGTCAAAGCCGATGCCAAAATGCCGATCGGACAAGCGACGGATGAGATCGGCATCCAGCGTCAGCCGCTGAGTGACCAGATCGAGCACGACAAAATCATTGCCCAGACCATGCATTTTGCTAAATTCAATCCACATCGGTGATAGCTCCATTTCATCAGTCTCAGGGCAGACAGCGTTCAAGGGCCCACAGCGATTCCAGCGGCTCCCGCTGGCGGATTACATGGACGGTGTCGCCATCCACCATGATTTCGGCGGGACGCGGACGGGTGTTGTAATTACTGCTCATGACAAACCCATAGGCACCGGCACCCATCACCGCCAGTACATCACCGGCCTGCAAGCTGAGTGCCCGCTCTTTGCCCAAAAAGTCTCCCGTCTCACACACCGGCCCGACCAGATCCCATTCTTTGACATCGGGAAAGGCGGAGGGCGTGACCCGCTGAATATCCATCCACGCCCCATACAGCGAGGGACGGATCAGGTCATTCATGGCGCCATCGATCAGGGCAAATTGCCGATGCGACGTGGGCTTTAGCAGATCCACCGTGGTCAGCATCACCCCTGCATTAGCGCTGATCGCCCGACCCGGTTCCAGATAGACTTTCAGACCCAGAGCTGTCAGTGCGGGGCGCAGTGTTTCGGCGTATTCGGCTGGCGTTGGCGGGGTTTCATCCCGATAGCGCACGCCCAGACCGCCACCAATATCGATGTGTTTCAGGGCGATACCGAGCCCGGACAGGCTGTCGATCATGCCGATCACCTTGTCGAGCGCATCTTTAAACGGGGTAGTAGACGTTAATTGCGAGCCAATATGGCAATCAATCCCGACGACTTCAATTCCTGACAGTGTGGCTGCCAGCTGATACGTGTCCATCACTGCATCGCTGGGGATACCAAATTTGTTTTCGCGCAGCCCCGTGGAAATGTACGGGTGCGTCTGTGCATCCACATCCGGGTTTACCCGCAGGGAAACGGGTGCCTTTTTCCCTAGGCGCTCAGCTACCTGATTGATGCGCAACAGTTCATTGGAGGATTCCACGTTAAAGCAGGCAATGCCTACCATCAGCGCCAGCTCGATTTCGGCTTCGGATTTTCCCAGCCCCGAAAACACCACTTTTGCAGGATTTCCGCCTGCAGCCAGCACCCGCTGTAACTCTCCACCGCTCACGATGTCAAAGCCAGCACCCAGACGGGCCAGTACATTCAGCACCGCGAGATTGGAATTTGATTTAACGGCGAAGCAAACCTGGTGATCAATAAAGGAAAATGCTTCGTCAAACGCGCGGTAATTGCGTTCCAGTTGCGCGCGCGAGTAGACATACAGGGGTGTGCCGTGTTGCTCAGCCAGAGACTTCAGGGCTATGCCTTCTGCCATGAGGTGGCCATCCTGACGAAAAAAGGCGGCAGTTTCTTGGGTCATGACTGGGGGTTCCGGGATGCAGAGGGCGTGACGGGTTTGGGAGTCTGAGGCAGTGGGTCTGCATGTGACGTGCTTAGGGGTTTAGGCATCGCCGACGGCAGGGTCAGCGGGCCTTTTTGACCACAACCCGCCAATAGCAGCGTCATCAGGATGAGGCCGCCAAAGGTCTGGCTTTTTGTCAGGTAACGCTTAGATTTGGCGTTGTTCAGGGCAGAATGTTGGCGCATCGACTTTTCCACAGGGCGTTCATCAGGCTGACGTTCCGCGCAAACCCAAAATTATACCTGTTACGCAGAGGAATTGCAGGGGGTTGGGAGTGATAGTCCTTGGCAAGGGTTTGCTATCCTATTACTTTGGAGGACTTTGTGGTGGTAATCATTTCTCTCATTAAGAATGGGCTTAAACATGGCACTGGTGCTTGAGTATTAAGCAGGGTGTTGTTGCTTAAAATCCAATCACGTAACTACTTGCACTGAGACACATCGTAAATTCGCAGGCTCCTGACCGCCTGTTTGGAGACCTCCTCCATCTGCCGCCATTTCGGCAACAAATGCCGGCTATAATCCATGTTAATCCTCACTTTTGCCTCAGGGTACATGTCGATTTGATGATTGCAGCGAGGATTTTTTCCCGTTCCACAAACAATGTAGGTGGCAAGTACACTCCTGCTATCTTCAAAAAAATATACATCCTTCGATCGGTATAACCCCAGTCTATATTTATATTCATTATCATAACCCTCTTTTACCCATATCTGATACGCCTGAAGGCCAGGGATATCCGAGTTAAATTTAACAGCTTTTCCATAGCCGTTACCCTGAATAGGCAGCCATAATTTTTCATGATCGACAAAAGGAATCCTTCCATAATATTCACCCGCAGACATGCCGACACTAACCCATTGATCATTTTCCTTGAAATTATTCGGCGGCGAATCAAAAGTTTTTTGCTTCATAAAGATTTCTCCAGTGTCTGGATTTACATCAATCCGCAAGCCTGTAAATTTTGTCTTCCACGTGATCATCGGACTTGGACCCATCATTTTTCCAATCAGCGGTTTGCGCTCATCTTCCCGCTCTGTGACATCCACTGCATGCACTGGGACCTTGACCAGCATTCCACCCAAATCCCCCACATAGTAGCCAGGACAGACTGATTTTGTTGACTGAAACAAATGCCCAAATCCATTCCACCATGATAAAAAATCCAGAAATAAAAAAGTAAAAATTAATCGTTTTAACCAGCAAAACCACCGCAGGCGAGCAGAAAGAATTAAAATAAATAATTTTGTCAATAACACAATTAGAATTTCTATGGAATTCATTAATAACTGCCATATAGTTTAAAAAGTCCATGGGCAGGCAAGCAAATAGAGCGATAAAATACTTGCGCTGCTACCCCACCATCATTCCGCTCTCTTACCAGACTGGCCTCTCCCGCCGTACTGTCCTTTACTGCTCTGTATAGATTTGGCCTTTTTAGCCAGTAGCCTGCACCACCATCACCATCACCACCACCAACTGCTTTCTCAATACTTTTACCGATTTTCGGCTTTAAAAAAATCTTTGGCGAAGAGTCCAATTAAGCTATCCATTCTTTGAATTGCAGTGTCGCTCCATGGATAATCATCATCCTTCAGTGACACTGCCTCATTCACCAGCGGGTTATTTGCCTCATGTCCATCGTACCACTTTCTGGATTGACTACCACTGATGCGGATACGGCTCAGCCGATGACCGACTCACAGCCTGCCCATCTTTCCGTTAATGATCTGACTGCACCGCCCCACCGGGGAATTCTGACCTACATGCGGCGTAGTTCACCGCTGAATACCTCGCAAACAGAGGGCCTCAGCCGGTTTCGTCATTTATTGCTGGAGCAGCCACTGGCTGATTTGAGGCAGCATTTTGAGCACCCCGAGCGGCCGCTCACCGTCGAAATCGGTTTTGGCATGGGGCAGTCACTGGTGGCGATGGCCCAGGCGGCACCGGAGCGGAATTTTATCGGGGTTGAAGTGCATATACCCGGCATCGCCCAGTGTCTATACGATGCGGGAACGGCAGGTTTGACCAATTTACGGGTGATTGAAGGCGATGCGCTGGTGCTGCTGGCAGCGATGCCTGACGCCTCGATTGATCGTGTGCAGTTGTATTTTCCCGATCCCTGGCAAAAGAAAAAACACCACAAACGGCGTTTTGTCTCTCCGGAGCGGATGGCCCTGATCACGGCAAAGCTGACAGCGGGAGGCTGGTTTCATGCCGCTACCGACTGGGAACATTATGCCCACTGGATGGTGGACGTTCTGGAGCAGGTTCCGGGTCTGAGCAATCGTTATGGGCCTGGACAATTTGCGCCACGCCCTGAATGGCGTCCGCTGACCAAATTTGAGCGGCGCGGCCACAAGGCAGGCCATGGCGTGTGGGATCTGATCTATATCCAACAAGAGTAAAGCAATTTCGGACGTTTAGCTCAGCCAGCTTGGCGCTACTCAGCTCAGGTCTGGCACAAAGAAAAACAGTCACTCTAAAGCCAGCATCCGGTCTGTAAAACGTGGGTGCTGGCTTTTTTAATGAATTTTTTTTGGGTTTTTTAGGGTTTTTTAAGTGGGGAGTAAGGAAATTGTCTGCTACTGGTGAAATGTGCCTTGGAAAATGTTCTCAAATGCGATCGAAAGGTGCTGAAGTGGCCAATGGTTTTTAAAATGATTGACCAAATTTACCGCAAAATGTACAAATTTTAATCGACACAAAAGCGCTGTTTTCAGTCAAATTTCATGCCAAACCACCAAATCGTTAGACCAAAATGCGAAAAAATGCCGATAAAAATACAATTGGCCTAAGAACTGTCAGACAATATGCGGGTTGTCTCCACTTTTTTGTCGGGTGACGTCATTAGTCAGTACGATTTTAGAGCAATTACCCTATCATGCCGCTGCATTCGGAAAACGTCGGCTGCCGAGAGGTGGATGCTGACGTTGGAGCCCGATGCACACAGGAAGTGCTCACGAGAGGTGAGCCTGATAATGAACGATTCGCATTAGCCGTGGAGGCTACGCACATGTTGAAAAAATTGACCGCTACCCTGATCACCAGCGTTGCTTTGATGGCCGGTGCGACCACTCACGCCCAGGCTGCGGGTTACACCCAGACCAAATATCCCATCGTGTTGACGCATGGCATCTTTGGCTGGAAAAACATGCCGATTCTGCAAAACTATTTTTATTATATTCCTGAAAGCCTGCAAAGCAGCGGTGCCAAAGTCTACACCACTCAGCTGACGGGTCTGGACAGTTCTGATGCTCGCAGTGAGCAGCTGTTAACTCAGGTTAAAACCATTCTGGCCATTTCTGGCGCACAAAAAGTCAACCTGTTTGGCCATAGTCATGGCGCTTCTTCCAGCCGCTATGTGGCTGCCGTGATCCCTGGTAAGGTCGCTTCAGTGACTGCCATCGGCTCCCCGGTCAAAGGCACTCCAGTGGCCGATCTGGTCGTTAGCGTCGGCAATGCTGCACCTGCTTTTGGCAGCCTCGTTTACACCGTATTGAATGCGTTTGATGGCATCATCAACGTACTTAGCTCCGATCCCAATACCAAACTGAATGCCCGCGCCAGCATGGCCTCGCTGTCTACTGCCGGTTCGGCTGCGTTCAATGCGCGTTTCCCACAGGGTGTGCCTACCACCGCATGTGGTACTGGCGCTACTCAGGTCAATGGCATTCGCTATTATTCCTGGGGTGGCACCACGCCTTTCACCAATATCTTTGACCCACTGGATTATTTCTTTGGGTTGGCTTCGGTGGCCTTTGCTGGTCAGGCTAATGATGGCGTCGTCGGCAAATGCTCTACTCATCTGGGTCAGGTGATCCGTGATGACTACAACATGAACCACATGGATGAAGTCAACCAGATGATGGGGATTCATGCCCTATTTATGGACCCAACTGCGCTGTTCCGCCAGCAAGCCAACCGCCTGCAACTGGCTGGTATGTAATTAGTTGCTATTTAATTAACTGATAGAGTGCTGCTTGCTCTGATATTTCTGTCAGTTAATTGACTGATTGCTATGAGAAAACCGCAAAGTCTGTCTTTGCGGTTTTTTTTATCGCTGAATGGCGCAATTGGATAAAGCCACTTGGCGATTCTTTTCTCTGGTAAGAAAGTTTATAGCGGCTGAAATCAACTTACTGGGTCGGGCCCATCTGGCGATGCAATCGTTGCACGCCTCGCCACACCAGATACAAACAGACCGGCACCGACAGGCCAACGATCAATTCCGGTTCTGCCAGCCAGCCCAATTCATGCAGTGAGCCCGCCAGATATTTGATGAGGCCCACCACGTAATAACTGATCGCCACTACGGACAGACCTTCCACAGCTTGTTGCAGTTGCAGTTGCAGGGCGCCGCGCTGGTTCATCGAGTGCAGCAAATCCTGATTTTGCGCCTCAAGCGTCAGATCCACCCGCGTCCGCAGTAATTCACTGGCACGGTCGATACGCTCGGCCAGCTCATCCAGTTGCGAGCTGACCGCCTCACAGGTGCGAAAGGCAGGCGTCAGTCGGCGTGGTAGAAACTCACCAAAGGTCTGCATACCAGGCTCTTCCTGCTCGCGTAGCTCTCCTAGCCGTTTCAGTACCAGTTCATAGTAAGCCCGTGCCGCCGAAAACCGGAAATTGGTTTCTGAGCGCAAGTGCTCGATACGTGCCGCCAGTGTGGACAGCTGGCCCAGCAATCGACGCTCATCATCCAGCCCGCCTATCTCATTGATTTGCTGGTTAACGGTGGCCAACTGATGATCCATCACGGCCAGTTCAGGGGCGAGGTTCTTTGCCATCGGAAAGGCCAGCAGTACCATCATCCGGTAGGTTTCCATTTCCAGCAAACGGCGGCACAGGCGCCCCAGTTGGCAACTATTCAACTCACGGTTATGCACCAGAATTCTTCCAAGTCCATCGCGGTGAATGCGATAAGCCGTCCACAGTCGGGCACGTTTATCGACCACCCAGGCACTGATCAGCCGGTGATTTTCAAAATAATCGCGTATCTGATCAGCAGCGGGCTCAGGTTGAGGCATGGGCTGGATGTCGATGTGCAGGCCACTGATAATTTGCCCCGGCAGCTCGGCCAGCCAGCCGGTAGGTAATAAATTGAGCGCCAGTCGTTCAAATGCCGCTGGGCCTATTTCACGGTGAATAAAGGTATAGGTCGAAAATTCGGTATGACGCTCCCAGCGCAGCTCAAAGGCCCCAAAGTTCTGGTAATAACAGGAAGAATCGGGCGCTGGAGGCAGTACCGAGTAGCGTTCGCACAGTTTGACCAGATGCGCAAACTCGACGCCCACTTCACGCCCTGCATGCAGCAGTGCCACTTGTGAGATGCGTGAGCCATTGTCCAGCACGGGAAAAGGCCGCGTGTGCAATTCATTGAACAACCGATCGCGGTCGGGATGTATCGGTAAGCGTGTGAGCGTATCCACAATGGCCGGCTCGGCATCATTGAGTATGGGATCGGCAGCAGAAGGAACATAGACAGTCATCACGACTCCCCGCGAGTATTTGGCGGCGCGGATGCTATCACAAGTTGGTCAATACAATGGTATTTCCCGCTTTATTCAGTGAGTTGCAATCCCTTGAACTTTGGAAAAAGTGCTCGTTAACGACTGATTTCGACTGGTTGACCCTGAATATTCGAAGGAATTGTTTCTGAAGCCTAAAAATAAACCGAGAAAGCATGAATAGGCGTTCTTTGGGTGAAAACTGGAACAAAATTATAGACGTATAAAATGTAGGCCATAGGATGTTTTTACCGCTGGTCAGCAAAATGCTTCATTCTGGAATGAATCGTTGGGTAAAAATGGCTGAACAGGTTAATTTTTCACCCGCGGTAGCAAGGCGTTTGCGCACAGTGCAGTGGATCAGACTCTGGCCACACCAGAAACGATCAGAGGCACTGAGGGAAACACTACAATACTTGGGTTAGGTACTAGGAGCACAACAATGGCTGATGCCGACGTAGAAATGCAAATCATGGGATGCCGTGAGCGTCTTGACGAAGTTGAATGTCAGGCACTGGACAATGGTAGCCACGCGACGCACAAACCCGCCATTCAGGCCCTGCGTGCCCGCATGGACGCTGCCACCGACATGGGCGAAGCCATCCAGATCTGGAAAGACATTCTGGTGTTGCAGGATGCGGTGTAAGCGCGCCTCTAGTCCTCTTTAAGCCTTGCCTGATGGTTGTCTAGACCCTTAGGGACAATGGTGGCTAAGCAGTAAAAAACCCCATGCCGAAACAGACCATGGGGTTTTTTATGCGCGCTTTTATAGGCAGGCTAATCCTGATCAGCGAAATGGATCAGCCAGCGGATCGAGTGGGCAATGATCTGATTTAACTGGCTTTATCGTCCGTCTGAAACAAAGCGGCCACGAAGGATTTTGCGGAAAATGGCCGCAAATCATCAATTTTTTCACCCACGCCGATAAACCGAATCGGGACATGGCTACGGCTGGCGATATTAAACAGCACGCCGCCCTTGGCAGTACCATCCAGTTTGGTGATGGTGAGTCCGGTGAGTCCAACCGCTGAGTCAAATTCCTGTACCTGATTGATCGCGTTTTGGCCCGTCCCGGCATCGACGACCAGCATGATTTCATGGGGGGCTGTGCCATCGATTTTTTGCATGACACGTTTGACTTTTTTCAATTCTTCCATCAGGTTGCTTTTGGTGTGCAGGCGGCCAGCTGTGTCCGCGATCAGCACATCAATGCCTTTGGCACGTGCGCTTTCAAAGGCATCAAAAATCACTGAAGCGCTGTCCGCACCATGGCCTTGGGCCACCACCGCAATGTTATTGCGATCGCCCCAGATCTGTAACTGTTCCGTCGCTGCGGCCCGGAAGGTATCGCCCGCAGCCAGCATGACTTTTTTGCCTTCGCCTTGCAGTCGTTTGGCCAATTTGCCGATGGTCGTGGTTTTACCGACGCCATTCACGCCCACCATGAGGATGACATAAGGCCGCTTATTGGGGTCAATGTGCAGGGCTTTCACACGTGGCGCGAGCAGCGCAACCAGTTCTTCCTGCAGGGCTTTATAGAGCGAGTGCGCGTAAATCAGCTCACGGCGCCCTGCCCGTTCGGTTAAATTTTGAATGATCGTGCGGGTCGCATCCACGCCGATGTCTGCGACTAACAGCTGGGTTTCGACTTCTTCGAGTAATTCGTCATCAATTTCCTTGCCGCCAATCAAAATATTGACCATGCCATCGGCAAGGTTTTTGCGGCTTTTACTCAGGCCGCTTTTCATCCGATCAAACCAGCTGCCTTGGGCGGTAGGGCTTTCCTGGCTTACAGCTGATTCAGGAAGTGGCGACGCAGGCTCACTGATCGACGATTGAGCTGGCTGGATTTTGGTGGGTATAGTGCTGCTAGCAACGGAGGCTACCTCTGGTGCCTGTGAGGTAGCAGCTTGCTCGGATTTATGCTGGGTATGTTGCTGTAAAGGGGAGCTGGCAGAACCTGAGTCGGTTAAATTAGGAATGTTCCAGCCATGTTTCGCCAGCTGCTGTTGTAATTCCAGAACCCGCTGGCGCTGGCTATCGGTCAGTTCTGGCTGGGCATCGCCTGAATCCTCGGTGAGCGCATCGCCATCGGCCAGTAATTCCGCCAGAACCTCGTTTTGAATCTGTTGCAATACGCGCGGCGTTTCAATAATGGGAACATCGACCGCCGGTAGACTGGGCAGCGTAATATCATCATCACCGACGCTTGGATCAAGCCAGAATCGTTCTTTATCAGTCGGTTGTGTGGTCATACCTGTGGTCCCAAAAATTGCCGCATCAATGCTAGCACAGTGAGTGTGTGCTTTTGTTAATCCGATTGTGTGCAAACGCTCAGGCAGTTCTTTAAAAAGCCACTTGGTAAACAGGAGTCGATCGTTTTAAGCTCGGAGACTTTATCGCCTGACTGAATGCCAGTAGCTCTTTATGCCCAAAGCTCTTTATGCCCAAAGCTCTTTATCCCACTATTCTGGCCGCTACCTCAGCTGCGAATAACCATGGAATCCCAAGGAATCACCGTGACCCAATTTTCTACTCGCTCTAGTGCTTGCCAGCCTCGGTTCAATGACACTGCTTTACCGACGAAAATGGGTATCCATGGTCGGCGCCAATGGGTGGAAGCTAAAGGTATTTCAGGAATGCGATTTTCAGCACTTGCCGTGTGCGTTGCGCTGCTGAGCGCGTGCAGCTCCATGCCAGCCGTTACGGGGAATTCCAATCCTCATCACATCAAACCGCCGTCTGTAGCCGGTAGTGAAACGACGGCGCCCCAACCCTCAGAGGCGCTGCAGTCACCACAGCAAGCTGTGGTATCAAACGATTCTTTGGCAAAAGATCCCTTAGCTTCCATTCCCCTGCCTGCGGCACTCGCAACCCCGATTCCGCCCGCTTCCAGCATTCCGCGTGCCCAAGCCAAAACCACCGATTTTACCCTGCCCAATGGCCTGAAAATCATTGTCCGGGAAGATCACCGCGCCCCGGTTGTCATGGCGCAAATGTGGTACAAGGTCGGCTCGTCGGATGAAAATGGCGATGAAACCGGCCTGTCCCATGCGCTGGAACACATGATGTTCAAGGGCACGCCAACGGTTCCCGGCAGTGAATTTGCCCGAATTAATGCCCAGTTTGGCGGGGAAAATAATGCGTTTACCACCGATGAATACACGGGGTATTACCAGTTATACCCTGCCAATCGGCTAAGTCTGGCACTGGAGCTGGAGGCCGATCGTATGCAGCATCTGGTGTTAAAGCCTTCTGATTTTGAAAAGGAAATTCGTGTGGTGATGGAGGAACGCCGTCAACGTACCGACGACAATCCCAAGGCCCTCGCCTATGAGCGTTTCCGTATGATGGCCTACCCAACCAGTCCTTTGCGCTACCCTGTTATTGGCCACATGAAAAGTCTGGAGCGCCTGAAGGTCGATGCCCTAAAACGCTGGTATCATCAGTGGTACACCCCTAATAACGCTACGCTGGTGGTGGTCGGCGATGTGACACCCCAGCAGGTCTTAGCTGAGGCGACGCGGTTTTTTGGTAAAATTCCCTCACGTCCCGTGCCACCCCGTCCCGATGTGGACGAATTTTTGCACAGCGGGGAGCGGGTGATGAATCTCTTTTTTCCGGTGCAAGTCCCTGTGTTGTACATGGCCTGGAATGTGCCTTCATTGAAAACGGCACAGGATCCCAGGGATGCTTATGCGCTGGCCCTATTGCAGGCAGTGCTGGATGGCGGTCAATCGGCCCGTCTGGAACAGCGCCTGACTCGCCAGCAACGACTGGTAACCGCAATTTCCAGTAGCTACGACTTGTATACGCGCGGTGGCAGTCTCTGGATGATTTCGGCAGTGCCTGATCAGGGTAAAACACTGGCGGAAGCCCGCAAGGCCATCCTGGCGGAAGTGGATAAACTGAAAAGTGATCCCATCACCGCAGAGGAAATCCAGCGGGTGAAAACGGCTTATCTGGCCGATTTGATCTATGGCATGGACAGCATCAGTGGGCAGGCTCAGATGATCGGCTCACTCGAGTCTGCCGGGCTGGACTACCGGATCATGGATGAGCTTCCGGCTAAAATTGATGAGCTGTCGATTCCCTTTATCCAGTCGGTTGCCCGTCGTTATCTGACGATGGATAGCTTGTCTACCCTGTATCTTGCTCCCGAAAGCCTGTTAAAGAAATCCCCCGCGCCACCTGTCGAGCCAGTCGCTACCCCAGCACGCCCTGCGCCGGTGATCCAGCCGACACCAGAGGCACCCATAAATACCCCTGACAATTCACCTCCTGAATCAAACCCTAAATCAGTCCCTGCATCGCCAAATTCGCTCTCAACACTCGCCCCTGCCGGCTCACCCTCATCCAATCCGCCCCAGAAAAGCGTTACCGGAGCTACGCCATGAATCAGCGCATGCTTAAACAGTTACTAAGCCGACATGCTCAGCTTTTCGGCAGCACGAGTCTGCAGCGGGTATTGGGCTTGGGAATGAGCGTTGGATTGTTGCAACTGGGACTGCTGCTCAATCCAGTTCACGCAGAAGATCATGGCAGTGCCGACGCCAGCGGGCCCATTACAGCATTGACTAAACTCAGTAGTCTGCGCACCGCCGCCACTGAGACGGCTCCGCGTTTTCCCGCCATACAGGAATGGCATACGGCTTCCGGCATGCGTGTGCTGTTTGTCAATGCGCCGGAAATTCCCGTAGTGAACATACGGCTGACCTTTGCAGCTGGCTCATCGCGGGATACGGCGGTCCGGCCGGGATTATTTGGGCTGGCCTCGCTGACGGCGCAATTGCTGGATGAAGGTACCCGTAGTCAGACCACCGACCAGATTGCCGCGCGCTTTGAAGCACTGGGAACGAATTACAGTGCCAATGCCTATCGCGATATGTTTGCGGTTGAGCTGCAAAGTCTGGCGGATCAGGGCCATTTGCAGGCATCGGTCGACCAGATGCTGGCCTTGTTACAGGATGCCCAGTTTCCCGCGGAAAGCATGGACCGGATTTTTCAAAATGCCAGCATTGGCCAGAAGCAGCGCGAGGAATCCCCTGAATCCATTGCCTCAATCCGTTTTTTTCGTGAATTGTATGGTGCGCATCCGTACGCAGAGCCAACAACCGGGACTCAGGCCAGCCTGAAGAAAATAACCCGTGAGGATTTGCTGGCGTTTCGCGATCGTTTTTTGGTAGCGGAAAATGCCTCGCTGGCCATTACGGGTCAACTTACGGCGGAACAGGCGCACGCCTTGGCGGCATCCATCGATCAGGGCTTGCGACATGGCCAAAAAGCCGATCCTTTGCCTGATCCGGTGCCACTCACTGCCCCGCGAACGGTCACCGTCCCTTTTCAGTCCAGCCAGACCCATGTCCTGATGGGGGAGCTGGGCATCACTCGTGCCAATCCGGATCTGATTACCTTATCCGTCGGCAACGAAGTGCTGGGCGGCGGCGATTTCAATGCCTTGCTCATGAAGGAACTGCGGGAAAAGCGCGGCCTGACCTACGGTGCTTACAGTGGCTTTTCTCCCATGTTGCAAAGCGGTCCCTTTATCCTCAGTTACTCGACTCGTGGCGATCAGGCAGCGCAAAGTCTTTCGGTGGCGCAGGACACCTTAAAGCGGTTTTTACAGACTGGCCCCGATCCTGAAGCGCTGAAAGAGGCCAAGGACGGCTTGTTGAAAGGGTTTCCGCTATCGCTCGCCAGCAATGCCAGCATCAATGGGTATCTGGCCATGATGGGATTTTATGGCTTACCCGTCAGTTACTTACAGAATTATTGGCAATCGGTCGCCAGTGTCACTCCTGAACAGGTCAAAACGGCGTTTCAGACCTATGTTCACCCCGATCGCATGTTAACCGTCATAGTCGGACAAATTCCGCCAGGTATGGCTTCAGCAAGCTCACCCACTCCTGAATCTCTGGAGAAATCGGCAGATAGTGCTAAACAGCGTTCGCCCTGAACAACGAAAAGTAAATCCAGCCCCTAATGCAAATCTTGATCAGGGGACTTTTTCTGTTTTAGCGAAGGGTTTAAGATAAACACAGAAAACCGGCAAACAGGAACGTTTGCCTTACGCAAGCCTTGCCAGCGTATCACGTCGATGATTTTCGACATGAGTCAATGCAAAGCAACTCGGTACAGGTTCCACAACAATCCCAAGGGACGATAAGACAATGATCACGATAATCAATCGGAATTCGATACAACCTGCCGTCAGTGCCTCATTCACGACACTGACTATGACAAAAATCAGGACACCTATCACGACAGTAGCGAAGGGTTTTACCTTACGAACCGCTGTTGTCGCTGCAGTCAGTATGGCGGGTGCGCTCCCCCTGAGCAGTCAGGCCCAGACTCTCTGCATCTGGGACATTCTTGGAACCGCTGGGGATGGCTATGCCCTGATGCGGGATTATGCCCTGGGCATGCAGCGACACGTGAGTCTGGATCTCAAAGCCTTTCCCGACGAGGCCGAAGCCGTCAGAAATTATCAGGCTGGAAACTGTGATGCGCTGGTTGCCACCAGTTTCACCACACGTCAGTTTAACCCTTTAACCGGCTCGCTTAATGCCATCGGCGCGACACCCAACCCCAGTGTTGTTTCAGATGCTATTAATTTGCTGCTTAGCCCCAAACTGGCCAAGGAAATGGTGGTGGGCAATAATGAAGTCGCTGGAATTGTTCCTCAGGGTGCTGCCTATCTGCTGGTGCGCGATCGCAGTAACAATAGCCTCGAAAAAGTTCATGGCCTGAAATTTGCCGCCATCGACATCGACAAGGCCCAGCAATACATGATTCATAAGGTTGGGGCGCAGCCGGTTGTGGTCAGCCTGAATAATTTTGCGCATGAATTTAACTCAGGCACCGTGGACGTTGCAGGCTCCCCAGCCATGGCAATTCAGCCGCTGGAGCTGTATCAGGGAATGGGTGACAAAGGCGGTATTATCCGTTTTCCCGTCAGCTATGTGACGATGGATGTAGTGATTCATGCGGACAAGTTCCCTGAAGGTTATGGGACTGTCAGCCGCGCATGGTTTTCCAGCCAGTTGAAACGCATGATGCGCAACGTGGATCGCATGGAAAAATCCATCAAGCCTGAATATTGGGTGGATATTTCCAAAGAGGACAAAGCCTCCTATAGCAAACTGATGGGCGAAATGCGTAAAGACCTGACCGATGACGGGGTTTATAGCGCCAAAATGATTCGGATTCTGGATCGGGTGCGGTGTTATGGTGACCCACAATCGGTGGGGTGCGCCAAATAGTAATTAGTGAATGCCAGAAAAAAAGCCAGATCATCACGATCTGGCTTTTTGCTCTGGTTTGTTGCATTGAGGCGAATCAACATCAGAATTTGGGTGGCAACTTCATCAGCGAGACTCCGGCACATGGCATTCCTGCTACCGTTGCTACCTTCAGGTCCTGGCGGGGTTCACAGGG
>CAUJHL010000169.1 GCA_963204705.1 Pseudomonadota bacterium
AGCTCAGTGACCCCCGTGGCAGAGCACCCGGCGCTGGATTTGCCGGGCGATCATACGGATCCTGCGCACGTTCATGCAGCGACTCAGGCAGCCACTGTGGTGGAGTCAAATGCCTCTCCCGAGCGTCGTATTGGGTTTGAATCGGCGATTCGTCTGGCAACCAATGAAACCATTGGCCATATTGGTGCGCTGCTGATGCTGATGGCCCTGTCCATGAGTATGGGTGGTGTGATCGAACGTTCCGGTGTGATGGATCTGTTCCCGCATCAGTTCAGTGGTCCGGTTGCTGCCATGGCCTTCCTGATGGTTGCCAAGGTACTCATTGGTATGATCATGGATCCATTTGGTGCGGTGGTGCTGGTATCTGCATCCCTTGCACCGATTGCCTACCACAACGGTATCGATCCTGTGCACTTCTGGATGATGGTATTGACGGCCTTTGAGCTGGGTTACCTGTTGCCTCCTGTCGCGCTGAACCAGCTGCTTACCCGTCAGGTAGTCGGTGAAAAAGTGATCGATGAGGCGGATGCGGAAGTACGCCACTTATCTTTCTATTATCGTTATGAACGCTGGATTTTGCCCTGTGTTGTCATGACGATTGGCTTACTGGTTGTGTCTTTTGGACCCTTCCTGTTTGACTGGGGCTTTTATAAGTAAGCCAATTCACGCAGTCGTATAAGTGCCAAACAGCCAGTCCTAAAAACAGGGCTGGCTTTTTTCTGGAGTAAGAATCGGCACTCAACAATGCAGTCTTGCGAAATTTGAGCAAAATAACAGGGTAGGTGGTAGCGATGGTCACTGCACCAAACATGAAGCTCTGTTAATATTCCACTGGGTTACCTTGGGAGTTTGCTACTCTGAGGCTCCACTCAAGGACGCTGAGATACCAATAATGGGCTTTATTAACGGAAAGTAACTGAGTTCTGCTAGCCCAGACATGGCATGTCCCACAAGAAATTCGCGTCGCTGTCGATGCCCGAAATGAAAGGTTCACCATGCATATTCATGATTCCCCACCCCCCTCCGGGATGATGGGCCGCTCCTGGTCTGAGTGGCTATCGACCCTGCCGGTATTTTTATTGTTGTTACTGACCCTGGTGATTGGCACTGGTGAGATGATCCATGGCCAGTTGTTACGAATGGGTGAAAAAATGTTCGGCGATCCCGAACATGGTATCCAGTACTCCTTCTTGCGTGGGGATATCCCCATGCCGGACTGTGTTCGCAAACCGGACATTGAGGCAGAAGTCCAAAAACAGATGGCTGCTCCCGTAGCCGCAGATGATGAGTTCGGTGGGCTGTTTGCCAATGAAGCCAAAACACCGGAACAAATTAGGGATTCTTTGCTTGCTGCTCAAAAAGTCTGCGAAGAAAAGTTTCAGCTGTATGAAGCCACCAAAGCCCGTGTCACGCCGACTGTGCGGGCTTATCGGACCTTTGAAACGGCATTCTTTGCGATCTTCCGCTTTGGAACAGAAAATCGTGCGCTGATTTTGGTGCTGATGGTGGGTATTGCGGCGATCACTACGACGCTGGGGCTGCATCATATTGCGCTGCGACCCCCTTCCACCAAAGTGGATTTTAAGGTCTACAGTACCAGCATGGTGGTAGCCAATGCCTTATTGCTGTTTTCATCGGTGTCGTATTATTTTTCCCAGAAAAATTCTGGGGTTGCCCTGGAAACAATTGCTGTCGTCATCAACGTGGTCTGGATTTTACTGTTTGCAGCGCTCACCGTAATCAGTCTTTATAAATTGATCAAACCGCCAGTGGATGCACTGCCAGGCGGTAGCTTTGGCCTGGCAGCGCTGTCCGTTCCCTTGTATGCCAACATGGCCATCATTGCGGGTGTGACGTTTATTTTCTTTATGGGCTATCCCACAGGAATGGCCATCTATCTGGGCCAGATGGTGGATTTTGCCCAGATTTTTCTAAATCTGGCGTTGTATGTCTGGGCAGGTATGTTGCTCAAGCAGACACGGGTGGTGGATTTATTCCTGAATCTGCTTCGTCCCTGGAATTTTTCTCCAGAGACTCTGACCTGGATCATCCTGCTGGCTGCAGCGGTACCCACAGCGTATACCGGAGCCTCTGGTATCTTCGTGATCGCGGCGGGTGCCATTATTTACAAGGAAGTTTACAACGCTGGTGCCCGTCGCCAGTACGCGCTCGCGGCGACTGCCATGTCCGGATCACTGGGTGTGGT
Source organism: Pseudomonadota bacterium (assembly GCA_963204705.1). Lineage (GTDB taxonomy): Bacteria > Pseudomonadota > Gammaproteobacteria > Pseudomonadales > Moraxellaceae > CAUJHL01. The sequence continues at coordinate 2,207 of CAUJHL010000169.1, forward strand.
GTTACGTCCATGTTTGCTCATCGTAGTCATCGCCGCGATGAACAAGGAAGTGACGACTGACCTGCTGTACGCCAAAGGCCTGTATGTGTTCCTGCTGTCTTCCACCATGTTTCTGGTGGTGTCATTGGTCATGGCAAAGCAGAAATTCCGCATTGCAGCACCTTCGAAAGCTTTGCCTGAAATGGCGCGCGCTCTTGGGCCGATTTCACCCTATATTCTGATTGGTATTGCGGTCGTGCTGTTTTACCGCTATCCGCTGGATACCAAAATGGATGAATTCACGGCTCCGATGATCATGCCGTTTATCCTGCTGGCGCTGGTCGTCTACGACAAAATGCGTCGGGAACAACTGCCATTTGGACAGTCCGCTATTGCAGAAAACCCTTCACATCCAATCCCTGCCCATGAGGTTCCCCTCTCCACGCCGGATCATCAGGTGGAAGGTTCCCCCTACTTGCGCACCCGTGATGCCAAGGGCAAGGATCGCCGTCAGGGCTTTGAGTATGCCATTCGCATGGCGACGAATGAGACCATTGGTCATATTGGTGCGCTGATCATGCTGATGGCATTGTCCGTGAGCATCGGTGGCCTGATTGAGCGTTCTGGCATCATGATGGCAGTGCCTGCCGATCTGGGTGGTGTAATGCCAGCCATTACGTTACTGGTCGCTCTGATGGTGTTTGTGGGTATGGTGATGGACCCGTTTGGTGCTGTCATTCTGGTGTCAGCCACAGTTGCGCCGATTGCTTATCAGAATGGAATCAATCCAGTGCACTTCTGGATGATTGTACTGACTGCTTTTGAGCTGGGTTATCTATCTCCACCAGTAGCACTGAATCAGTTACTGGCACGACAGGTGGTGGGCGAGAAGGAAATGGCCGATGCCGATGCGGAAGTTCGCCATCTCAGTTTCTACTACCGCTATGAGCGCTGGATTTTACCAGTGATTGTGATGGCAACCACCCTGCTGGTTGTGGCCTATCTTCCTTATGTTTTAGGAATGTTTGGCTGGTATCCCAAGTAAGTCCGGTAAGTGGGTTCAGGCAATGATTCTCTAACCTGACACTAATCCGATACTTCGCGAAGGCCCCAATGAGGGGCCTTTGTTTTTGGCAAAGGCATGTGTTGCCTGAAAGTATAATTCGTAATAAAAAACCAGCACAGTGGCTGGTTTTACTTATGCCTAATGGGTTTAGGCGTGTTTATGTGCAATACCTTGAATTAAGTGCTCAATTGTGTCTATCTGAGCGAGCGGATACGTCATGTTCAGATGATTCAATTGCAAACAGCCGACCAGTCTGGCCAGACGGACATCCGGAAACAACGTGGGATTGATGAATAAAGAGTCCATATGGACCAGTCGAGCCCGGGCCTGAAATTCTGGCTGGAACACAAAGCTTTGATTGTTCAGGCTTTGCCCCATACGCAACAGGGATTTGGGCAAAAAGCGGCTAGACAGGCCAAAACTCCGGCCATAGGCGCGTAATCCAGTGGCCAGTACATTGCTGCTGCCTTTTTTTA